>CALZKW010000068.1 GCA_945788095.1 uncultured Prevotellaceae bacterium
GTCAACTTATGGTCAGCTATACTCATATCACTTCGTGCCTTCGTGTGATTAATATGTTTCCGTTCGTTCCGTTGTTAAACCATCCCCGCATCTCCCCCATAAACTCCAAATTACTTAAACGGGGTTACTGGCGAACCAACAAATGCAACGGTAACAGGCCCACAATACGCAATTATGGCAAATAATTCGATACAACTCCCGACAATTCGATATTTTTCAGTAACTTTGCGGAAATAATATTCAGATAAGATATGGGATTCTTTAGTAAACTATTTAACAAAGAGAAGAAGGAAACCCTTGACAAAGGTTTGGAGAAAACAAAGGAGAGCTTCTTCGGTAAACTCACTCATGCCATTGCCGGCAAAAGCAAGGTGGACGACGAGGTGCTTGATAACCTCGAGGAAGTACTTGTGACAAGCGACGTGGGCGTAGACACCACACTGCGCATCATTGAGCGCATAGAGACACGCGTGGCTCGCGACAAGTATGTAGGCACCGGCGAACTCAACCAGATACTGCGCGAGGAGATAGCTGCGCTGCTGCAGGAGAACAATACGGGCGATACCGAAGGCTTCGTTATCCCTGAGGGGAAGAAACCATACGTCATCATGGTGGTAGGTGTCAACGGCGTTGGCAAGACCACTACCATCGGCAAACTCGCTCATCAGTTCCGCCAGGCGGGCAAGAAGGTCTATCTCGGTGCTGCCGATACCTTCCGCGCAGCAGCCGTAGAGCAGCTTGTCATCTGGGGCGAGAGAGTAGGGGTACCCGTCATCAAGCAGCAGATGGGTAGCGACCCCGCCAGCGTTGCCTTCGACACCCTGAGCAGCGCTGTGGCGAATGATGCAGACGTAGTGCTCATCGATACCGCCGGCCGCCTCCACAACAAAAAGGGACTGATGGACGAGCTCTCGAAGATAAAGCGCGTGATGCAGAAGGTAGTGCCCGATGCCCCCCACGACGTCATGCTCGTGCTCGACGGCAGCACCGGACAGAATGCCTTTGAGCAAGCCAAGCAGTTTACCATTGCCACCGAAGTCACATCGATGGCTATCACCAAGCTCGATGGCACCGCTAAGGGCGGCGTAGTGATCGGCATCAGCGACCAGTTTAAGATACCCGTGCGCTACATCGGATTGGGCGAAGGCATGGACGACCTCCAGGCATTCAATCGCGCAGAGTTCGTTGATTCACTCTTTGGTAACAACCAACTGTAAATGACCTTGAGACAGAAGACTATAGATATTATCACGCTCGGATGCAGCAAAAACCTGGTAGACTCTGAGCGTCTCATCAAGCAGCTCGAGGCTTATGGCTACAATGTGACCCACGACATCGACAACCCTCATGGCGAGATAGCAGTGGTCAACACCTGTGGCTTCATAGGCGACGCACAGGAGGAGAGCATCAACATGATACTCGAAATGGCACAGCGCAAGACTGAAGGCAACCTGGAGCGCCTCTACGTGATGGGATGCCTGAGTGAGCATTTCCTCGACGATCTTGGCAAGGAGATACCCGAGGTAGACAGGTTCTATGGCAAGTTCAACTGGACAGAGCTCCTCAACGACCTCGGTCATGAATACCAGCAGGAGCTAAAAAATGACCGTCGCATCACCACCCCTCAGCACTATGCCTACATCAAGATATCCGAGGGCTGCGACCGCCATTGTGCCTACTGCGCCATCCCCATCATCACGGGGCGCCACGTCAGTCGTCCGATAGAGGAAATAGAGGATGAGGTAAGGCTCCTGGTGAACCGCGGCGTGCGCGAATTCCAGATCATTGCTCAGGAACTCACCTTCTATGGCGTGGATATCTACAAGAAGCGCAAGATAGCAGAATTGGTGGAACGACTGGCCAACATACCCGGTGTGGACTGGTTGCGCCTCCACTATGCCTATCCCACAGACTTCCCCATGGACTTGCTGCGCGTGATGCGCGAGCACGACAATGTGTGCAAGTATCTTGACATTGCCCTGCAACATGTGTCCGACAATGTGCTCGAAGGCATGCGTCGACACATCACCAAGCAGCAGACCTACGATCTCATAGAGCGTATGCGTGAGGAGGTGCCTGGTATACATATCCGCACCACGCTGATGGTGGGATTCCCAGGCGAGACAGATGAGAACTTCGACGAACTTGTAGAATTTGTCAAATGGGCTCGCTTTGAGCGTATGGGAGCATTCGCCTACAGCAGTGAGGAGGGTACCTACAGCGCCGAGCACTACAAAGACTCTATACCAGAGGAGGTTAAGGAAGCCAGACTGAGCAAGCTGATGCGCGTACAGCAGCGCCTTTCGGCCGAGGTGCAGGAAAGCAAGGTGGGACAGACACTGCTCACCATCATCGACCGTCTGGAGGGCGACTACTACATCGGACGCACGGAGTATGACTCGCCCGAGGTAGACCCCGAGGTGCTCATCAAGGCTGACGATGTAGAGCTCGAGATTGGCGAGTTCTACTATGTAGAGATAGACAGCGCTGACGACTTCGACCTCTACGGACACGTGGTAGAAATAGACTAAAAACTTGACACAACATGAACAAGAAATATTATCGTTCGCGTAGTGACCGCAGGCTCACGGGTGTGTGTGGCGGTCTGGCTGAATACTTCAACATCGACCCACTACTGGTGCGCATCGGTTTTATATTCCTCATCTTCGCATGGGGTGGGGGCCTTTTGGTATACCTCATGCTCACCATTCTTGCAGAAGAAAGATAAAGCTATGAACAATAAAGAATTTTTGGCAGAACTCTCGAGCCGCCTGAATATGAATGCCAAGACAACTGGGCAGATAATGACTGCGCTCAACGAGGAAATAACTTCACACCTGGAAGAGGAAGACAGTATCAGCATACAGGGATTTGGCATCTTCGAGGTGAAGAAGAAACTGGAGCGTGTGCTCGTCAATCCCAGCACGAAGCAGCGTATGCTTGTGCCACCCAAGATGGTAGTCAACTTCAAGGTGAGCAATGTGCTGAAGGATAAGATACAAGACTTGTAAGATCTATGGACAAAAAACTGACAATAGCAGAACTTACCGAAGGACTTGCTCAGCGCAAGGGAATGACAAAGAAGGAGACAGACCTCTTTGTGCGTTCCGTATTTGAAATTGTAGAGCAATACCTCGTGAGCGACCGTCTGGTCAAGATAAAGGGATTCGGTACCTTCAAACTTGTGGCTGTGAGCAATCGCGAGAGCGTGAATGTCAACTCGGGCGAGCGCATACTCATAGCCGGACACTCTAAGGTGACCTTCACTCCCGATAAGGCGTTGGCCGACCAGGTCAACAAACCCTTTGCAGACTTTGAGACCACTATCATCAACGACAACGTGTCTACTGAGGACATGGAGCGCATCGATACGCCAGAGCCAGAGATAGCAGAGGAGAGTCCGGAGGAAGCTGTGGTAGTCGATGAGATTGCGGCCGACGATGCAACTACTCCCGCCACAGGTAATGTGGCTGCAAATGTAGCTGACACCATCATCGAGAAGACTGCACCTAAGGAAGAGCCTGTCACAACTGCGGCAGAGCCTATAGCCGAAAGCCAGCCTGAGACTGTAGCAGAGCCTGAAGTTAAGCAAGAAGCTGAGACTGAGGCAGAGGCTAAGGAAGCAGAGGCAGAAGCAAAGGTCGAAGCAGAGACCGAGGAGGCAGCTGATGCAGAGTCGGAGAATACTCCGGAAGAAGAGCAGGAGGTAGAGATGCCTGCTGCAACAGAGACTCACACGGAGGATGCTACCGCTGCGGAACCTGTGCAGGAAATATCATCATCAGAGATCCCAGAGGCTATCGCACATCAGGAATCTCAGCCTGAGCCCAATGTTGCTACGCAGGAGGATGCCAAGGCCATAGCAACAAGTCAGCCAGAGGCAGAGCCACAGGTGGAGCCCAAGGCAGATGTACATACTGCATCTCAGGCAGAGCCACAGGTAGAGACGAAGGCTGAGGTGCGCAACAGTAATCTATGGAAGTATGTCAGCGTAGGTATCATCACTGTCCTGCTCATCATCATAGCCTATATGGCAGGTAAGAACGGAGCAGCTCCTATGCCTGAATCTCAGTCTGAAGCAGTGGCGGAGGTGGCTAAGGTGGAACCCCAGGTGACAGATACCATGCCCGCTAAGAAGGCTGAATCCAAGAAGGAGAATGAATCCAAGAAGGAGAAAGATGTGGAGCAAGACCTTCCTCAGTTAGAGGATGGCGAGTATCTCATCGTGGGTACCGACGAGACATACGTGGTGAAGCGCGGCGACACAATGAGCAAGATTTCTAAGCGTAAGCTCCGCCACACCCATCTCTACAAATATATAGAGATATACAACGGCATCTCTTCGCGCGAACTCGAAGCCGGCATGGAGATCAAGATACCCAAACTGAAGAAGAAAGAAGATAAGAAGTCAGAATAATGCTTCAACAACGCATTGGAATGCATATATGACTGCCTTTTAAGGATGAAATAAACAACGCCAAATAATATAGAATACTATGTCACAATCATTCGATATTCGTGAACTCAACGAACGTATAGAGAAGCACAGCGCTTTTGTAACCAATCTGGTTACGGGTATGAACCAAGTGATCGTGGGCCAGAAGCATCTGGTGGAGTCATTGGTCATCGGTCTGCTCAGCGATGGTCATATCCTGCTCGAGGGTGTGCCCGGACTGGCTAAGACACTGGCCATAAAGACCCTGTCGCAGTTGGTCGATGCTAAGTTCAACCGTATCCAGTTTACCCCCGACCTGCTTCCCGCCGATGTCACCGGTACGCTCATCTACAGTCAGAAGGACGAGAAGTTTAGCGTAGAGCAGGGTCCCATCTTTGCCAACTTTGTGCTGGCAGATGAGATTAACCGTGCCCCAGCCAAGGTGCAGAGTGCCCTACTCGAGGGTATGCAGGAGCGCCAGGTGACTATTGGCAAACAGACCTTCAAGTTGCCTACACCCTTCCTCGTACTTGCCACTCAGAACCCCATTGAGCAGGAGGGCACCTACCCATTGCCTGAGGCACAGGTAGACCGCTTTATGCTCAAGGTCATCATCGACTATCCCAGCATCGAGGAGGAGACAAAGATTATCCACGACCATATCACAGGCGGCTATCAGCAGGTGCGCCCTGTATTGACCACTAAGGACATCGAGGATGCCCGCGCGGTGGTACGCATGGTATATATCGACGAGAAGATAGAGAAGTATATAGCTGACATCGTATTCGCAACCCGCTACCCCGAGCGCTATGGCCTGAGCGAACTGAAGGACTACATCGAGTTTGGTGGTTCGCCCCGTGCCAGCATCAACCTCGCTCTGGCAGCACGCACATACGCCTTCATCAAGCATCGCGGATATGTCATCCCCGAGGACGTGCGCAGCGTGGCTCACGACGTGCTGCGTCATCGCATCGGACTGTCGTATGAGGCAGAGGCTAACAACCTGACTGCCGACGAAATCATCACCCAGATCATCAACAAGATTGAGGTGCCCTGATACCCAGTAGGGCAGGGACCGAGGTGACAGGACGAAGGATTTAAGGATAAACAGTAAGAAATGGAAACAAGCGATTTGCTCAAGAAAGTACGCCAGATAGAAATCAAGGCGCGCGGACTCAGCAACAATATCTTTGCCGGCGAATACCACAGCGCCTTCAAGGGGCGTGGTATGGCCTTCTCCGAGGTGCGCGAGTATCACTATGGCGATGACATACGCGACATCGAATGGAACGTGACAGCGCGCTTCAGCAAGCCCTACATCAAGGTATTTGAGGAGGAGCGCGAGCTGACGGTGATGCTGCTGGTGGATGTGAGCGAGAGCCTCAACTTCGGTACGCAGGTGATGACCAAGCGCGACATGCTGACACAGATGGCTGCCACGCTGGCCTTCAGTGCCATACAGAACAACGACAAGATTGGCGTCATCTTCTTCTCAGACAAGATAGAGAAGTTTATCCCCGCCAAGAAGGGCCGCAAGCATATCCTCTACATCATCCGCGAACTGCTGCAGTTTGAGCCAGAGCGCCACCACACGGACATCTCGCAGGCACTGGAATTTCTGAGCCGCGTGATGAAGCGCCGCTGTACCTGCTTCCTGCTCAGCGACTTTATCGACCGCAAGGACTTCTTCCAGCCCCTGAGCATAGCCAACCGCAAGCACGACATGGTGGCGATACAGATATTCGACAAGCGCGTGTGCGAACTGCCCGATGTGGGTCTGCTCCATGTGGTGGATGCCGAGACGGGGCATGAGCGCTACATCGACACCAGCGACAAGGCGGTGCGTAAGGCGCAGGCACAGTGGTGGCAGAAGAGCCAGGCACGCCTCAAGGACACGCTCAATCGCAGCGGTGTGGACTTTGTGAGTGTGCGCACCGACGACAATTATGTGACGGCGCTCAAGAATCTCTTTGCGCAAAGAAATTAGAAACCGAACAGACTTATGATGCATAGTCATAACACGTATATCACACGCATTATCATAGCCCTGGGCATGCTCTCGTCAGCCACAGCCCCTGCACAGGTCACTGTGGATGCACGTCTGGACTCGCTCCGTATGATACAGGGGCAGCAGACCAGACTGACCCTGACAGTCAACTGCAAGCAGGGACAGCGCATAGGCATGCCAGCCTATAAAGAAGGCGACGAAGTGATGCCTGGCCTTGAGGTGGTACGCGCTCTGAGGCGTGATACCACGACAGACGAGACAGGCGGAACAATGCGTATAGCCAACAGCTATGCCGTGACCAGCTTTGACACGGCACACTACGAGCTGCCCCCCTTTGCTATAACCGTAGACAAGGACACCCTGACCACAAAGCGCCTTCGCCTGGAGGTATATCCCATGGAGGTAGACACGGCCAACGTGAGCAAGTTCTTCCCCATCAAGGATGTGCAGCAGCCCGCCTTAGGATGGAAGGACTGGAAGTATGTAGCTATCAATGGCATCCTTGCTCTGCTCTTTATCATCATAGCCAGCGTGCTCTTCTATTGGCGCCGACATGGCATACCCGTTATCCGTATCCTGCGTCGCAAGCCCAAACTACCCCCCCACGTGGTGGCTATGAATGAGATAGAGGAACTGAAGGAGAACAAGCAGCTGGCTGCTGATGACTCCAAGGCATACTATACACAGCTGACAGACACCCTGCGCACCTACATCCGAGACCGCTACAGATTCAATGCGCTCGAGATGACCTCTACGGAGATTATCGCAAGACTCTCGCAGGAGAATGACCAGGAGGCGCTCAACGAGCTGAATGAACTCTTCCAGACTGCCGACCTTGCTAAGTTTGCCAAGTATAATGCCCTGCTCAACGAGAACGACACCCACCTGCTGACAGCCATCGACTATGTGAATCGCACGAAGCAAGAGGTGGATCCCAACAAGGAGGAAGAGAAGCCAAAGCTCTCGGCCGACGACATGCGACACATCGTGGCACGCCGCGTGCTTGGCATTCTTATCATCATACTTATTCTTGCCATCATTGGCCTGCTGGGCTATGATGTATACCGCACTCTGCAGTTACTCTCATAACAGATACTGATATGATATTCGAAGACCCCCTATACCTACTGCTCCTGGTGCTGCTGATACCCTATATAATATGGTATATCAGATGTCACCGCCATGTAGAGCCCACGCTCCAGTTGAGCAGTCTTGAGAGCTTCCGAGATGTGCCAACCAGCTGGCGCGAACGTCTGCTCCATCTCCCCTTCATCCTCCGCGTGCTTTGCCTGACGCTGGCTGTAGTAGCCCTGGCACGCCCCCAGTCCGACACCGAGGTGGCGCCTAAGACTGTGGAGGGTATCGACATCATGCTGTGTATGGATGTCAGTACGAGCATGCTTGCCGAAGACCTTGAACCAAATCGTATAGAAGCCTCAAAACAAGTGGCATACGAGTTTATCAAGGACAGGCCTAACGACAATATCGGATTGACCATCTTTGCGGGTGATGCCTTCACGCAGTGCCCCATGACTACAGACCATTCGGCGCTCTTCAATCTGCTGAAGCATACGGGCAGCGACATAGCCGCTACGGGTGTGATCAGCGACGGTACGGCTATCGGTGAGGGACTGGCCAATAGTGTGAGCCGCCTGAAGGAGAGCAAAGCCAAGAGCAAAGTGGTGATCCTGCTGACAGACGGTACGAACAATGCCGGCGAAATCAGTCCGCAGACATCAGCAGAGGTAGCAAAGGCCTTTGGCATTCGCGTGTATACCATCGGTGTGGGTACGAATGGTACGGCACCTTATCCGGTGAACAACAACGGCTTCATCGAGTACCACAATCTGCCCGTAGAGATAGATATGCAAACGCTCAAGGGCATCTCCGATGCTACAGGAGGTAAGTCGTATCGCGCCACAGACAACAGCAAACTGGCTGCCGTATATGCCGAGATTGACAAACTCGAAAAGTCGAAGCTGAGTGTGCAGTCGTATGGGCACCACGAAGACCTCTTTCCCATCTTCGTGCTCGTTGCTCTGCTTTTGCTCGTGAGCGAACAGACATTACGCCTGACCATCCTTCGCCGAATACCCTAAACGAATAGCCCAGAAAGAACTATGTTTAAGTTTTACAATCCATATTGCCTCTACCTCCTGGTGCTGATTCTGCTGTTAGCAGTGCTCTTCTACTACACACGCTATCAGCGCAAGAAGCGCATACAGAAACTTGGTGACAAAGAACTTATCCTTCAGATGATGAAAGGGCAGTCGAAGTATCGTCCCTACGTGAAGTTCTGGTTGGCTATGGCATCGCTCGCCTTCTTTATCATTGCCCTGGCTCGCCCGCAGTTTGGCACAAAGGTCGACACCCGTGAGCGCCATGGCATAGAGGGTGTGATAGCTCTCGATGTGAGCAACTCGATGATGGCCGACGATGTGAAACCCACGCGTCTGGACAAGTCGAAGATGCTGATGCACGGGCTCTTTGATGTGATGAAAGACAACCAGGTGGGCCTGGTGGTGTATGCCGGAGATGCCTTTGTGCAGTTGCCCATCACAAGCGACTTTGTCAGTGCGCGCCTCTTCCTGGATGCCATCACGCCCTCGATGATCGAGATGCAAGGCACCGACTTTGAGCAAGCCATCGATGTGTCGCTACGCAGTTTTACAACCCGCGCTGATGTCAACCGCGCCATCTTCCTCATCACCGACGGAGAAGACAACGAGGGTGGGGCAGTGGAGGCAGCCAAGCGCGCAGCCAAACAAGGTGTGCACGTATATGTGCTTGGTGTAGGTCTGCCTGAGGGAGCTCCCGTGCCCGATCCTGGTTCGGATGGATACTTCACCGACGAAGAGGGCAAGGTGGTAATCAGCAAGCTCAACGAGGAGATGTGCCGCGAGATAGCCAAGGCAGGCGACGGAGCATATATCTACGTAGACAACAGCACCTCGGCACAGAAGGCACTGCTGCGCCAGATAGATGCGCTCTCGAAGGCCAAACTCTCAAACATCGTGTACAGCGAATACAACGAGCAGTACCAGAGCTTCCTGCTCATCGCCATTCTGCTCCTTATCATCGACATTCTCATCATAGCCCGCAAGGACGACAACAGTATGTGGAAAATCCTCTTAAAACGCAAGTCGGCAGCCACGGTGATGCTCCTCGGTATGGTGCTTGCCTCGTGTGCCCCCACGGACAACGACCATATCCGCGAGGGCAACAAGCTCTATAAGGACAGCATCTGGGACAAGGCTCAGGTGGAATACCAGAAGGCGGCTGAGGTGAACGCACAGTCGGCTGCAGCCCACTACAATGTGGGATGTACGCAAGAGAAGCAGACGATACGCGATAAGGCCTACGAATCGTTTGACAAGGCGTCGCGCCTTACCACAGATACGATGCTGCTCTCTGAGATACATCACAACCTGGGCGTGGTAAAGCAAGACTCACAGAAGCTCGATGTGGCTATCGACCACTATAAGAAAGCCCTCAGGCTCAACCCCGACGATGATGCTACGCGCTACAACCTCGTTCTGGCTATGCACCAGCTGAAGAAGCAGCAACAGGAGCAACAGCAACAGCAAAACCAGGAGCAGAAGAAGGACGAGCAGCAGAACAAGGAAGAAGAAAAGCCCAAGGAAGAAGAGCAGGAAAAGCAGAAGGAAGATCCCAACCAGCTGAATAAGCAGAATGCAGAGCAACTGCTGCAGGCCGCCATGCAAAAGGAAAAGCAGACCCAAGAACGTGTGCAGAAGGCCCAGCAGACCAATGCGGCCCGCCGTCAGCTCGACAAGCAGTGGTAAGCCTGTAGCATCAGGACAGTTGAGACAGAAAACAGACAACATGAAACGACTATATACCATATTTATACTCATGGCCGCAGCACTAATGGCCATGGCGCAGAGAATGACTGTGGAGGTCAATCCTCAGACTCCATCTGCCGGCGAACCCTTTGTGGTGACCTACGTAGTGGAGAACGCAGGGGGCAACGGCAACCTGAGCCTGGGTAGCAATTTCAATGGACTGCGCGTGCTGGGTGGCCCCAGCAAGGGCAGCAGCCAAAGTATCTCGGTGGTGAATGACAAGATGACAAAGAAGAGCAGCGTGACCTTCACCTTCTACGTAGAGGCACCCAAGGCAGGTACCTACCAGATACCCTCTGCCACCTATTCGGGAGCAAAACCCCTGAAGACTACAGGCAAGACCATACGCGTGACAGACCAGGCATCGGAGCCCGATCCCACGACGCCTCAGGGCATGATGCGCCAGATGCAGCAGATACAACAACAGATGCAGCAACACATGGCAAACATCGACCGCTTGCAGGGTCGTGTGAACCCCTCACGCCAGGATGTGCCTGAGGGCAAGCGCATCTTCCTTAAGGCCAGCGTCAACAAGACCACAGCCTACGAGCAAGAAGCCATCGTGCTGACCTACAAGCTCTACACCATCACCCAGAGCATCCGTCTGCTGAGGAATATCAATCCTAAGTTTGATAACTTCAACTACAAACAGATGGAACTGGAGGGGCGCAACAACCTGACACCCGAAGCGTATGGAGGCTACAACTACCTCACCACAACCCTCTACCAGTATGTGCTGTTCCCCCAGAAGAGCGGACGCCTCGTCATCCCCAGCCTGGATGCGGAGTTTGGCGTTTCTATGGGCTTTGACGATGACATCGTGCAGGCTAAGTCCGACTCGTTGGTGCTCAACATCAAAGCGCTGCCCGAGCGCCCTGCCAACTTCATCGGAGCTGTGGGTCATGACTTCACAGTGAGCGCAAAGCTTGATGCCAATGAGGTGGCAGCCAACGATGCGCTGCTGTATGGCGTGATGGTGACCGGTACGGGTAACCTCCACCTGATGAAAGCCCCTCAGCTGACGTGGCCCAAGGGATTTGAAAGCTATGATGCCAAGAAGAAGGACCAGACAGAAATCACGACAGAGGGCTACCAGGGCAATATGACCTTTGAATATGTAGCCGTGCCTCACGACGAGGGTAAGTATACGATACCTGCAACTACCTTCTCTTACTTCGACACCACTGTGGATGCCTACCGCACGCTGACCATCCCCGCCAAGACGGTGACTATCACACCCAGCAAGGGAGGCAGCCACGGCAGCGACGATGTGGCAGAGAAGACCGACATCCAGCCCATTCGTCTGGGCAGCTATAGCTACCACGACGGTACGGCAGACTTCTGGGGCAGCATGGCATACCTCATGGCACATCTGCTGGTGGTGCTGATGACTCTGCTCGTGCTATGGGGAGGGCCCCGCTATATGAGAGTTAGCAGCGATATGTCGCGCAAGGCAGGCAAGACAGCCACGAAGCGCCTGCGTGAGGCTGAGCGTCTGAGACGCCTGCACAAGAAGGATGAGTTCTACGACGAGGTGATGCGTGCCCTCCTTGGTTTTGCCAGCGACAAACTCCGCATTACAACGCTGGAACTGACGAAGGACAACCTCTCGGAGCAGATGCTCGCGCATGGTGTTGACCAAGGGCTGGTGGACAAATACCTTGGCGTGGTGGAGCAGTGTGAGTATGCACGCTTTGCCCCGGGTGATGCCGCCCTGACTATCAAGAAGGTCTACAACGAGGCATTTGAGAGTATTGTGCAACTGGATGCTAAACTATAACAAGCAACACACACTATGAGACATCTTATCATCATCCTCCTGTCGGTCTTGAGCCTTGGTGCAGGGGCAGATACTATCGATACACTGCAAACCCTCAAGACACAGGCTGACAGTGCCTACCTGAGCGAGCAGTATGATGCAGCCATCAGCGGCTATGAGCAGGTGCTGGCCAGCGGCAAGAGTGCCGAAGTGATGTACAACCTTGGCAATGCCTACTACAGAAAAGGCAAGATGGGCCGGGCCATACTCTGCTATGAGCGTACGCTGCGCCTTGATCCCGGCAACTCGGATGCCCTGCACAATCTGGACATGGCTATTTCCAACACGGCAGACAAGGTGCAGGCGGAGCGCCCCTTCTTCTTTGTTAGTGTCTACCGCTGGCTGTCCACCCGTCTGTCTGTCGACGGCTGGGGCACGCTGGGTGTAATTTGTTTTGGCCTGTTCTGCATCACCTTTATCCTGGTGCGCTTCACGGACAATGAGCGGGTGCAGGCGGTGAGCCAAACGGGTCGCTGGATAGCCCTCGGAGTGGCTGTCGTAGCCAATGTGCTTGCCCTGACACAACGCCAGAGCATCACAGACCGCACGGGTGCCATCATCATGGATGCAAGGGTGAAGGTGGGCAATACGCCAAGCGATAAAGCCAGCGAGTCATTTACGCTCCACGAAGGCACCCGCATTGAGATCACGGACACCACGATTACCGACTGGGCAGGTATCCGTCTGAGTGACGGTCGTGAGGGATGGGTGCGCACTTCATCCCTTGAGCGTATTTAGCCATTTAAGGTTTTGGGTTTTAGGTCGGCCTTCAGCCTTTTGGGGTTTTAGGGCTAATTGGACTAATTGGGCTAATTGGTCCTAAAACCCCAAAAGCGAAGCGACCTAAAACCTACACCCTCTTATAAAACCTCAAAATGAACATAGACTACCGTCTCCTGCTTGCCTTGAATGGCAGCGACTCTATCTTCTGCGACAGTGTGATGTGGGATATTTCCCGCATCGGACTGTGGTTGCCCCTTTATGCTATATTGGTGATAGTGGTATGGCGTAACAATAAGTGGCGGGAGGCCATGTTCATCTATCTGGCCATTGCCGTGACCATCCTCATGGCCGATCAGATAGCCAGTGGAGTGATGAAGCCCTACTTTCACCGCTTGCGCCCTACCCACGACCCGTTGATAGGCGATATGATAGATACGGTGCGCGACTACCGAGGCGGTCTTTATGGTTTCTGCAGCAGCCATGCCAGCAATACGTTTGCCCTTGCCACCTTCATGACATTACTGATGCGCCATCTGTGGCTCTCGGTCTCCCTTTTCGGTTGGGCGTCAGTCTGCAGTTATTCCCGCATGTATCTTGGTGTCCACTTCCCCAGCGACATACTTTGTGGCGCGCTCTTGGGTGTTGCTTGTGCCCTATTCGTATACGGCACCCTCGTGTTCATCAAGTCCTACCTGCCAAGCACCACGGGTTACTATTCCAGTGCCTTCACCTCCACAGGCTACCAGCGTCACGACATCCTATGGCCTATCCTGACGCTCTTCCTGACGATTATCTACACACTCTTCCACGCAGCGTTTAGTGTGTTTTTGTAAGGGCTACAAGTGGTATGATTAGCCTGTATGTCTGCCGAAGTTAAACCCCATATCTTGTGTCGACAAGACCCATATCTTGTATCGACAAGACCCATATCCTGATATAGTCAAGACCCATATCCTGTTGTAGCGGGATATGGGCCTTTTTTGTAATCATTCGATAAACTACAGGTACTAATACCTGCATGATAAAGTTAC
>CALZKW010000069.1 GCA_945788095.1 uncultured Prevotellaceae bacterium
TCAGTTGCCTCATCTCATATATATCAGTTGCCTCATCTCATATATATCAGTTGCCCCATCTCATATATATCAAAGGAGATGAAAGATATGATGGGGGGTGAGCAGCATAGTCTCACTGTGTGTGTTCTGTGGGGCTAATTGGAGTTTATGGGGGAGAACTCCCCTCCGGGGCTTGAAGTAAAAAAGGGAGTAAAAGGGAAGTTAAAAGGAAGTTATAGGGACGATTGTCTTGTTGCGGAATTCACATAGCACGCCCCGCGCTCGGCATCCCGAAGGCAAAATGAGGCATTCATAGCTGTGACTAAATGTCACAGCGTGCCACATTTTGGGGAGGTCAGTGCTCTGACCGACGAGGGAGGACGCTTAGCGAGCGAAGCGGGTCTAAGAAGGGGCAGAAGTTCATAGCCCAGGGCAGCGCCCTGGGTAAAGGGCAAACCACACCATCTATGGTATAATCGGCCGAGTTGCGGAGCAAGCTTGGCAATACCTTACGGGACTCTATCTGTGGCACCATGCGGGGTGATGCCGAGCTTGCTTACGCAACTCGGCGAGGTTACCATTGGTGATGTGAGACGACATCTATCCGACAGCACCTTCGGTGCAATCGGTTCTTGGACGAGCCAAGCGCTAAAGCGGGGTCCTAACCTCACTACGTTCGGTGTATTGCCCTGGCCGGGCAAATGTCTCGGAGGGCGGTCCTAATACTATTCATGTAATTCTTAGACCCGCTTCGCTCGCTAAGCGGCACTCTACGAGATGCCGAGCGCGTGCCTTCGTGTGAGAGATAAGGGACGTATGTTCCGTTGCAAATCTACGGAGCATACGTCCCTTATTACTTCCTATTACTTCTGAAAATCCTAAAGACGCTATTTGATCATAATGATGCGTGCCACCACGGCACTCTTGCCCTGGCTGGTGTTGACAATGACCTGGTAAACACCCGAGGCCACGCGGCGGCCCTGAGAGTCGCAGCCATCCCAGGTGATGCGGCCTCCGTTGGAGATGCCACCCGTGATGAGCTGACCCGTGGCCGAACAGATCTTGACCTCGGCATCCATGGTGAGGCCGTCGATGGTGATGGGGCCGCGGTACTCGGGACCGACGGGGTTGGGATAGACCTTGATGTTGGAGAAGTCAAGGTCTTCCTCGGGCTCAATGGCATCGCTCATGTAGCTGCAGAGACCCACATCGGTGCCTATCATGACGCGGCCCGTGGCGGGGTCGATGGCAAGGGCTTGTATGTTGTCGCTCAGCAGAGGCGAGTCCTCGGCCTGGAAGTGGTGTATCATCTGCTGACCGTCGGCACTCACGAGGTAGAGACCGTTGGCCTTGGTGCCTATCCACTTACGGTTGGCTCCATCGACGGCGATGCAGGTAGTGGGCACTCCGGAGAGCAGATAGTCGGCCAGTCCGCTGCCATCATTGCGGGCCACCTTAATCTGCAGGAAGGTGAAGTTGGCATTGAAGTAGGTAGAGGGATCCTCGATGACGAAGAGGCCCAGGTTGGTGCCCACCCACACCTGTCCGTTGAGGTCCTCGGTGGCGCAATAGAACTCGTCGGGGGTATACGAGGTGCCGTCCTCGTTGGTGATGGTGGTGCGCAGCGTGTGCTTGTCGTCGCGCATGTTGGAGAGCGTACCATTGGTGTGGAACCCGAAGATGCCTCGCCCGTCCATGCGTCGGCTCACCAGGAAGTTGACACCACTCTGCGTGAAGCAGTACTCCTCGCAGGTGGGCGTCGCCTTGATCTCCTCGTAGTAGAGACGCTCCCAGCGCCCGTTGGGCTTGAGTATGCGGATGATGGTATCAGTCTCCTGATTGGCCACCCAGATGTTGCCCTCGCGGTCGTATCGGGCTGCCGAGCATCCCACGTAGTTGTAGTACCAGGCGTTGTCGGGCAGGATGGAGCGGAGCGGACTGTTGTCGCAACCGTAGAGCTTGACCATCTTGCCGTTGCGATACTCGGCCAGTCCGGAGCGGTAAATGCTGGCGTAGTGGTGTGTGGGGTCGGCGGGGTCCTCGATGAGGTTGGTGGTATTGACCAACCTGTACTTGCTGCCATACTGGTCGGTGAGTTGCTGTAAGCCCTTGTCATGGTCGAAGTTGGTCCAATTACCACCCGAGTAGACCATGCTGGTGGCCTCGTTGTAGATGGGCTGATAGGTGTTGATACCTCCTGCCACGAGCAGGTGGTCGCCTACGTAGCTCATGCGGTAGAAGAAGTCGTTCATGGGACTGTTGGGCTGTATGCACTGGCCCGTGGCTACGAAGGTATCGTCCTGCAAACGGTAGGATACGAGGCCCTGCTTGGCGGAACTCATCCAATATGTATTTCCCACGAGCAGAATGTCCTGCCAATCGTTGCTCACGGTGATGGTCGTGGTGGTGCCGCCGGGCTTGATGAAGCAGACCTTGTCGCCATTGCCATAGACGAGCGAACCGTCGGTGAGGGCGTTCATGTAGCGGTACTGACCGCTGCGCACATCGCCCTTGGTGGTGTTGATGACGTCGTTGGTGCGCAGTGTCCACAGGCTACCGTCGTAGGAGAGGAGCTTGCGGACGTTCTTGAGCTTGGTGTAGACGGTGAGCACGGACTTGTCGTAGAGGTTGGCCGTGATGGGGGCTCGGTAGATGGTATCGGAGATGGCGATGAAGTATTGGTCGTTGCGCACCGTCATGCACGAGGTGGGACCGAGCTGGTAGGTGTTGCGGAAGATGCCCTCCCGCATGTCGACCTCCACGATGCCAAACTCAGTGCAGAGATAGGCCATGTGGCCGTGGATGTATACGCTGTTGACCTTCTTGCCGCTTATGGCCTTGTCCTTGAGGCTCGAGAGGTTGATCACCTCGCCGTCTGCATCCATGAGGTCGATGTTGCAATTACTATAGACGATGAGCAGACGTTTGGCCGCAGGACTATAGTCGATGTGGGCAATGCCTACATCGTTGAGGTGGTCCAGACTGTTGTATGTCACGACCGAGGTGTCGTCGGTGTCGTAGCGGAGCAGGTTGCCATTAGTGAGCACGTAGAGGCTGCGGCCCACAGCGATGCTCTTGGTGGCCTGCCAGTACGAGGGGTACACCTGCCACTCTCCGATGGCCTCGGTGGTGGATGTCTGGGCATTGCAGATGATGCCGGCCATGAGCAGGCAGAGGGTAAGTATGCGCTTGATCATAGGGTATGTTGTGTCTATCGTTTGTCTCCCCCCCTCATACGGGTAGGGATGGTATGTGGGGTCAGTGCCTGAGGAAGGCCACGAGCTTCTGGGTGGCTCGGCCTCGGTGGCTGATCTCATTCTTGGCCTCGGCACTCATCTCGGCAAAGGCCTTGCCTCCAGCCTCGACGGGGGCAAAGACGGGGTCGTAGCCGAAGCCCTCGTCGCCGCGCTCCTCCTCAAGGATGGTGCCCTCCACGATACCCTCGAAGAGGTATTCCTTGCCGCCCTGGATGAGAGCTATAGCGGTGCGAAATCGTGCTCTGCGGTCACTCTTGCCCTCGAGCTGGTCGAGCAGACAGCGTATGTTGGCCTTGGCATCGTGGCTCTCGCCATAGCCGTTCATGGCACCGAAGCGTGCCGTGTAGATGCCTGGGGCTCCGCCGAGGGCCGAGACCTCCAGACCAGTGTCGTCGGCAAAGCAGTCCACGCCGTAGCGCTCGCTGACGTAGCGTGCCTTCTGCAGGGCATTGCCCTCGAGGGTGTCTGCCGTCTCTGGTATGTCCTCATGGCAGCCGATGTCTGCCAGTCCCTTCACAGTATATGCCTCGCCCAGTATCTGGCGTATCTCCTCCAGTTTGTGGGCGTTGTTGGTTGCCATTATTATTTCCATATTATTCTTAGGTTCTTATTAGACTAATTGGGCTAATTAGGTTTATTGACCAAATTGCCCGATCACTTTTTTATCACATCAAATCCCTCACCGAAGACGCCCTCCACATTGCTCATGGTGACGAAGGCACGGGGGTCGATACGGTGTATGGCCTTGAAGATGCGGCGGCTCTCCTGCTTCTTGGCCATCACGAGAAGTACGCGGCGCTGCTCCCTGCTATACCAGCCCTCACCGTAGAGGATGGTGATACCACGCTCGAGCTCCTGACCGATATACTGGGCTATCTCCTCCTGGTGGTTGCTGATGATGGTGAACTGCACGCTCTGTCGCGAACCGTTGATGAAGAAGTCGAGGAAGTTCATCGAGATAAACATCGTGACGTAGCCCGTCACCATGGTGGCAAAGGGGTCGATGTCGGGATTGTCCTTGAAGACGAAGTAGCTGCACGAGATGACCATCAGGTCGAGATAGAGCATCATGCGGCCCAGCGATATGTTCCAGTATTTGTTCACACACGAGGCGATGATGTCGGTGCCGCCCGTGCTGCCTCCGGCCATGAAGACAATGGCCAGGCCCATACCCTCCATCAGACCGCCTATGACGCAGGCCATAAACTTCTCCTCGCCAGCGAGTCGGAGCAGATGTTCCTGGCCGTCAGCCCCCACATAGGTGATGAGGTCCTGTGCGTAACCTATCAGCGTCGAGATGACCAGCGTGGCCACGATGGTGCGTATGCAGTACTTCCATCCCATCACGCAGATGGCCAGTATGACCAGGCCTCCATTGATGATGAGGTAGGAGATGTTAGCATGGAAACCCGTGGCATAGTAGATGAGCGCACAGATACCGCTCACACCGCCGCTGGTGATGTTGTAGGGCAGCATGAAACAGGTGAAACCTATGGCATAGATGACCAGTCCGAGGATGATGCGCGCATAGTCGGCAATAGCTTGCGAGATGCTGCTGTTGAGGAAGTTCTGTTGCATGGTATTGGGGGTATTAGGGCTTTATCACATTGAATCCCTTGCCGAAGGCGCCCTCCACACGGTGGAAGGTGACAAAGGCATCGGGGTCGGTGTCACGGATGAGTCGGAGGATGCTGACTTGCTCATTCTTGTGTACGATGGTCACCACCACCTTCGTCTGGTCGTGGGTGTATCCTCCCTCTCCGTAGAGCAGCGTGGAGGTGTGGCCCGTCTCCTCGCGTATGATGTCGATGATGTCCTCATACTCCTTGGTGTAGATGGTAAACTGGATGTCCTGCTTGCTGGAGTTGATCATCACATCCACGGCAAAGGTGTAGACCACCAGCGTGATGTAGCCGTAGACCACGGTCTGCCAGCTATCGAAGAGGAAGTAGCTGCCTCCGATGACCACCAGGTCGAGGTAGAGCAGCACACGGCCTATGGAGATGTTCTTATACTTGTTCACCACACTGGCCACGATGTCCCAACCTCCGGTGCAACCTCCACTCATGAATACCATGCCGATGCCGATACCGTTGAGGATGGCTCCCAGGATGCACGACATGCCCACATCCTGGTGCACACCGAAGATACCCTTGGCCAGCTCGGGGTCCATGCCCACGAGGCGCTGCGTCCAGTCGAGGTAGAAGGTGAGCGAGAGCACGGCATAGAGCGTCTTGAGCGTAAATTTAGCGCCAAGCTGCCACCAGGCCACCAGGAGCAATACACTGTTGACGATGAGCAACGTGTACTGCATGGGGAAGCCCGATGCATACTGCAGGATAGCTGCAGCACCGGCTCCTCCACCAGTCACTATCTTGTTGGGCAGCATGAACACGGCCCAACCCAGGCTATAGATGCCCATACCAAGATTGATGAAAATCATATCCTTGATGAAATCCATCACATGGAAACTCTTGATGCGGGCTCTGATCTGTTCGCGATGCAGTTTGCTTCTCATATATTTGTTTGGGTCTTTAAGGGTTATTAAGGGTATAAAAGGGGAGTTAAAGGGCTATAAAGGGACAAATGTCCTGCTGATGTTTACAAGCGTATCGTCCCTTTATAGCATGAGCGGAGCGAGTTAACTTACCTTGATTACCCTTAAAAGCACTTTAGAGAAAGTGACGTCCCTTTAACTCCATGAGCAAAGCAAGTTAACTACCCTTTTCTACCCTTAATTACCTTTTCAAAAACTACTTCACTACAATATTGATGATACGGCCGGGCACGACGATGATCTTCACCACCTGCTTGCCCTCCAGGTGCTTGGCCGACTCGGGGGCGCCAAGGGCCATCTGCTCCACCTCCTCCTTGCTGGCATCAGCGGGCACGTTGAGGGTGAACTTCACCTTGCCGCAGAACTGTACGGGCATCTTCAGGGTAGACTCCACAAGGTGCTTCTCGTCGAACTCAGGCCACTTGGCATCGCACACCGAGGTGGTGTGACCCATAGCCTCCCACAGTTCCTCTGCGATATGAGGTGCAAAGGGAGCGATGAGCACAGCGAGGGGCTCCAGAATAGCGCGCGAGCGACACTTCTGCGAAGCCAGTTCGCTCACAGCCACCATGAAGGCCGAGATGCTGGTGTTGTATGAGAACTCCTCGATGTCGGCGCTCACCTTCTTGATGAGCTTGTGCAGGCTCTTGAGGTTGTCGGCTGTGGGCTCCGAGTCGTCCACGAGGAGCTGCTCCTCCTTGATGTTCCAGTAGAGGGCCCAGAACTTCTTCAGGAAGCGGAAGCAACCATCGATACCGGCCACGTCCCAGGGCTTGCTCTGCTCCACGGGGCCGAGGAACATCTCGTAGAGACGCAGGGTGTCGGCACCATAGTTCTCACAGATATCGTCAGGGTTCACAACGTTGTACTTCGACTTCGACATCTTCTCGATGGCCTGGTAGATGAGATACTGGCCCTGCTCATTGAGCACCACCTCTGCCTCGCGGAATTCGGGCATCCACTGGCGGAAGAGGTCCACGTCGAGCTCCTTGCCACCCTTCACGGTGCTGATGTCGGTGTAAATGGGGTCGGCCTCGGTGCCCTGGTAGTAGTAGCGGTTCTTCTTGGCCGCATCGTCATACTGGGTCTCGAGCAGGTCGTAGCTGACGTAGGTCTGGGTGCCCTTGAGGCGGAACACAAAGCTCGACCATCCTTGTATCATACCCTGGTTGATGAGTTTCTGGAAGGGCTCCTCCTTCTTGCTCACGCCGAGGTCGAAGAGGAACTTATTCCAGAAGCGCGAGTAGATGAGGTGACCTGTGGCATGCTCCGAACCACCCACGTAGAGGTCTACGTTCTGCCAGTACTCAGCAGCCTTCTCGCCGATGAGGGCCTCGCTGTTGGTGGGGTCCATGTAGCGCAGGTAGTAGGCGCTCGATCCGGCAAAACCGGGCATGGTGTTGAGCTCGAGGGGGAAGATGGTCTGCTCGTCGATGAGAGCCTTGTCCACGATCTGCTTGTTCTGCTCATCCCAGGCCCAAATTTGTGCGTTGCCCAATGGGGGCTCGCCGGTCTCGGTGGGGAGGAACTTCTCCACCTGGGGCAGCTCTACGGGCAGACACTCCTCGGGCACCATGGTGGGCACGCCCTGCTTGTAGTATACGGGGAAAGGCTCACCCCAATAGCGCTGACGGCTGAAGATGGCGTCGCGCAGACGATAGTTGACCTTCACACGGCCCAGCTTGTGCTCGCTCACGAAGCGCTTGGTCTCCTGGATGGCCTCCTTGATGCTAAGACCGTTGAGGCAGAGGGCCTCGCCGTCATACTTCACGCTCTTGTCCTCGCTCACGGGCGAGTTCATCACCGTACCCTCCTTGGCATCATAGCTCTGCTCCGACACGTCGGCACCCTCCACGAGAGGGATGATGGGCAGATTGAAGTGCTTGGCGAAGGCATAGTCGCGGCTGTCGTGGGCGGGCACGGCCATGATGGCACCCGTACCGTAGCCAGCCAATACATACTCTGAGATATAGATGGGGCACTTCTCGCCGGTGATGGGATTGATGCCATACGAACCCGAGAAGACGCCGGTCACGGTGTGGTCGATCATACGCTCACGCTCGGTGCGGCTCTTCACATACTTGATATACTCCTCCACCTCGGCCTTCTTGTCCTCGGTGGTAACCTGAGCCACGAGTTCGCTCTCGGGAGCCAGCACGAAGAAGGTCACACCAAACATCGTATCGGCACGGGTGGTGAAGATGGTGAAGCTGACATCGCTCTCGTCCACCTTGATCTCCACCTCGGTACCCTCCGAGCGGCCAATCCAGTTCTTCTGGGTCTCCTTGATAGAGTCGCTCCACTGGATAGTGTCCAGACCATCGAGCAGGCGCTGGCTGTAGGCGCTCACGCGAAGGCACCACTGACGCATCTTCTTCTGCTCCACGGGATAACCGCCACGCTCGCTCACACCGTTGACCACCTCATCGTTGGCCAGCACGGTGCCCAGCTCGGGGCACCAGTTAACCATCGTCTCGCCCAGGAAGGCCAGACGGTAGTTCATCAGCACCTCGCTCTGCTTTTTGGCGTCCCAGCTCTTCCACTCCTCGGCGGTGAAGCTGAACTCCTCGCTCTGAGCCACGTGGTACTGCTCGAGGCCCTCCGTACCGTGCTGCTCGAAGTACTCAACGAGCTGGCTGATAGGACGGGCCTTCTGCGCCTGGGGCTCCTCCCCCCTGGGGGAGGTCGGGAGGGGGCCTGCAAAGAACGAACCGAACATCTTCTGGAAGGCCCACTGTGTCCACTTGTAGTAGTCGGGGGTGCAGGTGCGCACCTCGCGGTCCCAGTCGAAGCAGAAACCGATCTTGTCGAGCTGCTCGCGATAGTGGTCAATGTTCTGGAAAGTGCTTATCTCGGGGTGCTGCCCCGTCTTGATGGCGTGCTGCTCAGCGGGCAAACCATAGGCATCGTAGCCCATGGGGTTGAGCACGTTGTAGCCCTGCAGACGCTTGTAGCGTGCATAGATGTCGCTGGCGATGTAGCCCAGGGGATGGCCCACATGGAGACCCGCACCACTGGGATAGGGGAACATGTTGAGCACGTAGAACTTCTTGCGGTTCTCGTCCTCACACACCTTATACGTCTTATTGGCCACCCACTGCTGGTGCCATTTCTTCTCAATCTCTCTGAAGTTATAATCTCTTGCCATTATATATAATATGTATTGTCAATTTGCGTGCAAAGGTACATCAAACATTCCGTCCCGCCAAATATTTTCCTCGGTAAGGTTGGCCCCACACCATCGCTCAATTGATATATATCAAGAAAGGGAAGGAATACCACAAAAATCCATCTCCGCATACCCCATCATTACAAAATACGCCTACCTTTGCATCAGGATACAACGTATCCCAGGTACAAGTTTTTTAAGGTAACGGTAGAAATATCGAAAAGATTGTTACTCTTAGGTATTAGCTTTTAAGGAAAAAGATTTGTTCCACAGCGCGAACAGGTTGTCATCTGGCAAAAGCATTGCAAAGACATTTCGTAATAGTATTAAAGATAGAATTTGAGAGAAAACACCCACGACGGACCTCCATCTGCGAAGAAGGAAGTCCGTATTTTTTTGCTTTCTCTGTGGCGATTAAGGGCTTTTAAGGGTAAAAAGGGGGAGTTAAAGGGACGAGTGTCTCGCTATTGTTCGCGGGAGTATCGTCCCTATAACTCCCCTTTAACTTCCCTTTTACTCCCTTTATTACTTCAAGGCCCAAATATCACCCTCAGCCAGTCCCTCAGGTGCCAGCGACCTATGCCGTAGCGGTGCTGCGAGTCGCTGACCAGGTAGAGGGTATAACCCGGCTCCTCGGGCGAGGGCACGGCGCAGAGGCCTTCGTAGTTGGCAAAGGAGAGATCGCGGAGCGAGAAGGAGGTGGTCCACGCGTGGAGCAACTCCTTGCGGGGGAGTGTGGGCGAATAGCGGTAGAGGTTCACCCACGAGCGGCTGCCGAGATAGTGCTGGGCGATGTAGACCTCGCGCTCCATGACAAGGAGCGTGGCATCGGGGAGCACGGTGATGGCCGACACGCCGTGGTAGTGGGCCCGTCCGGGCTTGGTGGCGCGTGGCGCATCGAGGGTGTAGCGCAAGGGCTGCCCCTGGAGGGAGAGCGTGGCGAGGGAGAAGCAGAGGAGGTCGACACTCTGGGTGGTGTCGGTGCGCAGCGGACTCTCCGTGGTGGTCCAGAGGGCATGGCGCGAGGCATCGTAGGCCAGGGCCTCAAAACCTCGGTTTGGCCGTATGGCCCGGGGGCCGTAGGTGGGGAGTATGATGAGTTCGCGCCCTGTGGCCCGGCCCAGGGTGTCCACCTCGGCTATGCGCTGCGCGGCCTCACTCACTATCCACAGGGTGTGGTCGCGCTCGTCGTAGGCAATGTCCTCCTGGTCGGTGAAGTGGGTGAGCGTGGTATGGAGGGTAGTGGGGATGCGCGTCACGGTGACCTTGGGGTCCGCTGTCAGCTGCCAAAGGTGGAAGGCACCGGCAGAGTCCGTGTCGCTGACCACGGCAAAGCGCCCCTGCCCGATGTGCGTGATGCCGCTGTATCCGCCGGGGGGTATGCCAAAGGAAGCCAGGTCGTAGGTCTGCGCGCTAAGCGTGAGCACGGATAGTGTGGTGATGATGAGCGTGATGAGTCTTTGCATAGGCAGGTGAGGATGTGTATAGGTGCAAAGATACGCGGATAGGACCGGAAAATGTGCAAAAAGGTAGTGTTTTTTTGGTAGATAGGCGGAAAACCCTTATCTTTGCACTCGCAAATGAAAAAGATTTGCCAGGATTGGGCTATGGTGTAATGGTAGCACAAGACATTTTGGTCGTCTTAGTTATGGTTCGAGCCCGTATAGCCCAACCCACAACAAGAGCAGCAAGCATCCCTTGCTGCCCTTGTTGTTTTTACACCCCTTTGGGGGGCATAATGATCATGTAGCCGGTGCTCCCTACAACGTCAAGATATTACTCCACCACTCTTCCTACGGAGATCCTTCGGATTGACTTCGGATTGACTACGAGCCATAAAAGGCCCAATTTGTAAAGATTTCCACCAAGAGCTACTATGCGAGGCGATTCACCATCTCGTCCGTTCTCCCCAAGGCCCTAAGGCCCAGTCCCCCTCATATGGGTGTCGGCTCCATAGCATATACTGTCTGTGGCAGTAGCATATACAGTCTGCGGCAGTAGCATATACAGTCTGTGAAAACAGCATATACAGTCTATTTGCAAATTGGAGTTTATGGGGGAGGTGGGGATAGAAAAATATCAATAAATAAGAGACAATAAAAATAGGGGGCTAATAAATAAAAAGAGGATGGTAAAGGGGACTGAGGCGTTCTGCCCCCAATTTTCTTTTTTTATATATTGGCTCCTATTTTTAGTATCTCTTATTTATATTTATTTATTGATATTTTATACACCGCAACTCCCCCACAAACCACAATTTATCCACGCGCAAAACCAAAAAATAACTTAAAACCTACACCCCTACATTCTTTTTGCCTATATTTGCACACGACAACACCCTACGGCTCTGCCAGCAACGAAACTGACCCTTCCGTTTGCTCCGTTGTCAAACAAGAAACAATCAAAAAACACTACACACACTATGGGAAAGACTAAGAAAGGCGGTAAGCACATTTCAAAGAAAGCACTTACCCAACTTGTGGTGACGCTCTTTGAGCAAAACCCAGGACAGACATACGAACTCAAGCGACTATTCCGCGAACTTTCACTCACCACTCATCCCGCCAAGATGCTCTGCATGGATGTGCTCGAAGACCTCCTACTCGACGACTTCATCACCGAGAAGCCCAAGTATACCTACACCCTCAATGCACCCACACAGGTCATGCAGGGCATATTCCGCCGCAAGGCCAACGGCAAGAACAGCTTCGTGCCCGAGGAGGGCGGCGAACCCATACTCGTGGCCGAGCGCAACAGCCTCCATGCCATGGACGGCGACACCGTGGAGGTCACACTCATGGCCCGACGACGCAACCACATGCGCGAGGCACAGGTCACCCGCATCCTCAAGCGTGCCGACAAGTCCTTCGTGGGCACTCTCCAGGTGCGCAAGGACTTCGGATTCCTGCTCACAGAGGACCGCACTCTGGCCAACGACATCCTCATACCCCGACGCAACCTCAAGGGGGGCAAGACCGGCGACAAGGCCGTGGTAAAGATTGTGGAGTGGCCCGACAAGAGCAAGAACCCTGTGGGCAAGGTCATCGACATCCTTGGCACCACGGGCGACAACACAGCCGAGATGCATGCCATCCTGGCTGAGTTCGGACTGCCCTATGCCTACCCCAAGAACGTGGAGGAGGCTGCCAACCACCTCTCGACAGACATCACACCCGAGGAGATAGCACGACGCGAGGACATGCGAGAGGTCATGACCTTCACCATCGACCCACGCGATGCCAAGGACTTCGACGACGCCATCAGCATACACCGCGTCAGCAACACCCTCTGGGAGGTGGGCGTACACATCGCAGACGTCAGCCACTACGTCACCGAGGGCAGCATCATCGATAAGGAGGCACAGCGACGATCCACTTCTGTCTACCTCGTGGACCGCACCATACCTATGCTCCCCGAACGTCTATGTAATGAAATATGTTCGCTGCGCCCCGATGAGGACAAACTCACCTACAGCGTCATCTTCCTCATGGACGAGCAGGCCAACGTCAAGGACTGGCACCTGGCTCACACCGTGACACGCAGCAACCGTCGCTTCATCTACGAGGAGGTGCAGCAGGTGCTCGAGGCTCATGGCGAAGCCAGCCCTGAGGACCTCCTCAACCCCGGCGACCACTGCGCTCCCGAGCATCCCGACTATGAGCCCGCAGAGCATTTCGCCTCCGAGCTCATCACACTCAACCGTATGGCCAAGGCCCTGCGCCAGCGACGCTTCCAGGGCGGAGCCGTAGACTTCGACCGCGCCGAGGTGCGCTTCGACATCGACGACGAGGGACACCCCACAGGCGTCTACTTCAAGGTGGCCAAGGATGCCAACAAACTCGTCGAGGAATTTATGCTGCTGGCCAACCGTACCGTGGCCGAGAGCATCGGCAAGGCAGCCAGCAAGCCCACCAAGGGCAAGAAGGCGCCCAAGAGCACACGCCAGGACGCTCCACCCACCTCGTCGAAGACCTTCGTATACCGCGTGCACGACCTCCCCGACGAAAACAAGCTCATCAACCTCTCTGCCTTCGTCAAGAAGTTTGGCCACAAAATGAAGGCCACAGGCAGCAAGCAGGACGTGAGCGCGGGCATCAACCACCTGCTCCACGACGTGCACGGCCGCCCCGAACAGAACCTCGTGGAGATGATCACACTGCGCTCCATGATGAAGGCGCGCTACACCACCTTCAACATCGGACACTACGGACTCGCCTTCGACTACTACACACACTTCACATCGCCCATACGTCGCTACCCCGACCTCCTCGTACATCGTCTGCTCACCCGCTACTCGGATGCTGGACGCAGCGTCTCGCGCGACAAGTATGAGGACCTCTGCGACCACGCCTCGGAGATGGAGCAACTCGCCCAGCAGGCTGAGCGCTCCAGCATCAAATACAAGCAGGTGGAGTACATGCAGGACAAGCTCGGCCAGGACTTCGAGGGCACCATCAGCGGCGTCACCGAGTTTGGCATCTATGTGGAGATCAACGAAAACAAGTGTGAGGGCATGGTACCTCTGCGCGACCTCAGCGACGACTACTACGACTTCGACGAGAAGAACTACTGCCTCGTGGGCCGACGCCACCACACCCGCTACTCCCTGGGCGACCAGGTCAGCGTACGTGTAGCCCGCGCCAACCTCGAGCGCAAACAGCTCGACTTCGTGCTCACACCCGAGAAGTGATCTAAGGTTGTAGGTCGCTTCGCTTTCTTTTGAGGTTGTAGGACCCCAATTAGACTAATTAGGCCCCCTACCCCCCCAAAAAAAGGTTCATCCGACATTTCGAGTGATAGAATAAGATAAATGGCATAAAAC
>CALZKW010000070.1 GCA_945788095.1 uncultured Prevotellaceae bacterium
TATCAGTTGTCCCATCTCATATATATCAGTTGCCCCATCTCATATATATCAGTTGCCCCATCTCATATATATCAGTTGCCTCATCTCATATATATCAGATTGCCCATCTCATATATATCAGTTGTCCCATCTCATATATATCGTTGCCTAAAATTTTCCGTTAATTCCGTTGTTAAATCCCCCCAGAAATATCTGGTGACCCCTATCCTCCCACTCGGAGGAGTTAGGGTGTCCTTTCCATTATTCAAAAAAATAAGCTCCATACCTCGCGTTGGCGGGATATGGAGCTTATTGGGGTGGGGGATATGGCTGCAACCTATATGTTCTGTATTCTGTTGTCGAATTCTGCGGCTTTGCCTTCCACGTTGAATATTTTTTTCAGGAGGCGCTTGCGCGACATGGTCACCTGGGCCGTACTTGCACCGAGGAGGTTGCAGATGTCGATGGGCTTGAAGCGGTAGCGTATCAGCATACAGATGCGATACTCGAAGTCCTTGAGCACCTTGTTGCTGTTCACGGCCTCATAGAAGCCCGGAGCATCCTTCTCTATCTGGTCAGCCATCCTGAGGAGCAGATTCTCGGGGGCCTGCACACCCAATTGGGTCAGCTTGACCAACTCGTCTATCACGGAGCCCCCCTCTATAAGACTATCCTTTGGTGAAGTGTTAGTTTCTGTATTCTTAGTGGATGAAGTGTTAGTTGTAATGGTTTTGGGAAACAAAGTGTTAGTTTGAGGCAGTGAAGCGTGCGCTGTGTTAGTTTGCGTGACGTCATTACCTGATACATTATTGGTGTTATGTGTCACTTGTGTATCATTCTTGGATATTGTTACATCTGTATGTGTGGGGATGCGCTTGATGCTTGCTGTTGATGCCTGGGTGTTACTGATACCATTGGTACTGCTATTGCCGGCATTAGTGTTAGCTACTTTTGTGGGCTGCTTCTGCTTATCCTCCTCCTGATTGCCGTTGCTGGGCTGAGTAGTCTTCTCCTTGAGCAGGGCTATCAGGCTTTTGGCGTTGGCCAGACTCTCGTTGAGATCCGCCATAGTTCTGTTGGCTGTAGCGAGGGCCTGCATAGCCTCCTCATACTTTTCCTCCATAAGGGCTATCTTGTCGGTGGCCATACGCTTCACCGTCAGGTGTACGCTAAGCAATATGCCTACTGCAAAGGCAGCAAGCACAAGGATAAGAATGATAACGGTAGTGGTTGTCATTAGGGAAAGTGAATATAGTAGATGTTAGTTCTGTTAGTCCTGTATCAGCAACTCTATGATGATTGTTAGTTTTGTAGTTGGTGGCTATCGTTTCCGCACAACGCTTGATAGTTGAACCAAAGATATATGTAACATTTGTGGTAACCCGTAATCTTTACCGAGGTTAATGTTACAAAAGCCGCTGGCTGTTATATTGGTTTGAATAAAATATTCGCGTGAGTTGGCCGCAAAGGTACGATTTATTCCCGATAATTAACAAAAATACGAAACTTTTCTTTCTGTTTGTGTAAAAAATGTAGTTTGTACTACCTTTTGTGAGTGCAAAGGTAGGTTGTTTTTAAGGATACAGGGTTAATATACCGTTAATTTGTGGTTTCTAACTTTGTTAGTTGTTAGAGTCTTATTGTTGAAACGTAGGGTTTTGCTTGTTTTTGAGTAAGAAATGATGGATATATTGTATATTTGCCACATGTTAACGATTGTATTCTTCCTTTTGCCAGCCCTCGTGTGTTTGGTGTGGTCGGTGGTGTATCTGTTTGCCAAGAAGACGGATATCCAACATGCTTTTGGCATAATTCTACTTATCGGAGTGCTCTATTTCTTGTCGTATGCGCTCTATATTAACCCCTCGGCGGAGACTATTTGGGTTTGCCGTTTTGATGCAATAAATCAGCCTCTTTGTCTGTTTCTACTCGTAAAAATCATTGTCTATGTGCTGTCGTATTCCGACCTGCGTCACTTGTGCAATGTCATCAACCAGCAGTATGGAGTCAACTTCCGTGAACTGATCAACCGCTATCGCTTGATAGCAGCCAAGGAATACATGCTGGAGCATCCCTCTGCTACGCAAAAGGAGATAGCCTTAGAGGTGGGATTCAGGGATGCCACGGCCTTCAGCCATAAGTTTAAGGCCCTGGAGGGCATGTCGCCTATGGCCTGGCTGGCTGGTCAACTTTGAGCCCAAGGTCGTGGATGCCGGTGATGGTGGCGGGCTGCATGATGTGGCGCACCTTGATGCTGGTGGCATGGTCTGCCTCGAGGTGGAGAGGGAAGAGCGGTGTCTCAATCTGTCGGAATGAGGCACCCTCAGACTTCAGTGAGCGCAGGTGTGGCGGGATGGTGATTTCCAGGGTGTCACAGGTGTGATAGACGCTGTCCTGCTGCTGATCGACCACAATCCAGAGGTTCTCGTAGGGGTAGTCGTAGGTCAAACGCAGGGCCAGGGACAGCTGCAGATGCTCTGTGTCGCTGAAGGCGGGGAGATCGAAGTGGAGAGTATCACGGGTGGTCCATCCTTGGCTGGGAGTGGCTTGGTAGGTATAGTAGCGTGTCTGCCCGGTGCAGGCACACAGACATAGGATAATAGCAAGTATGCATGGCCAGGTGTGGCCATGCATATTCTTTTTAGTCCGTAGCCTGTGATGGCTATGGTAGGGGGTATAAGGGAGGGTGTGCATCTTATTCTGCATTAGGAGCAGGGTTGGGTTGCTTCTCCTTATTCTTATTGTCTCTGTTGCGGCGGTATTGGTCGCGGCGCTCGCGGCGTGAGGGGCGCTCCCCCTTGTCCTGAGGGGTACCATGCTCACGACCAGACTCCTTGCTGTCTGGTTTGTCCTGAACCTTCTGAGCCTTGTCTTGAGGCTTCTGGGGCTTATCCTGAGGCTTCTGGGGCTTATCCTGAGCGGGGCGCTGTTCGCGACCAGCCTCCTTGTCCTGAGGCTTGTCCTTGGACTTGTCCTGTGCGGGGCGGCGCTCACGGTCGTTATCCTTGGCCTCGGCTTTGTCCTGAGGTTTCTTTTTCTTCTTCTTTTTCTTCTTCTGCTTGTCAAAGCGGTTGAGGTCCTCCTGAGTGGCGAGGTCAATGGGCTTGACGGGCAGTTTCTTGCCGCCTTCTTCGAGAGAGTCAGGCTTCTCGCCGTTCTTGTTCATGGCAATGATGTCGAGGGCACGTCGTGCAGGTATAACGGTGAGATTGGCTGCCAGACGCTTGTCGGTGCTATAGGTGACCATGCCGGTGAGGATGTCGGCCTTGAAGAAGAAGTATTCGCCATCCATGGTCTCGAGGGTAATCTCGCGGCTGGGCAGGCGCTTGCTGGCTTCTACGTACTGGTTGACTTCGTAGTTCATGCAGCACTTGAGCTTGGCGCACTGTCCGGCCAGTTTCTGGGGATTGAGCGAGAGGTCCTGTATGCGGGCTGCTGCTGTGGATACGCTGGCAAAGTTCTTCATCCAGGTGCTGCAGCAGAGTTCGCGGCCACAGGGACCGAAACCACCGATGCGCCCTGCCTCCTGGCGTGCACCGATCTGCTTCATCTCGATACGTACGTGGAAAGCCTCTGCCAGCACCTTGATGAGCTGGCGGAAGTCTACACGTCCGTCTGCGATGTAGTAGAAGATGGCCTTGTTGCCATCGCCCTGATACTCCACGTCGCCTATCTTCATCTCGAGTCCGAGGTCCTTGGCAATCTGGCGACTACGTATCATGGTGTCGTGCTCACGTGCCTTGGCCTCCTGGTATTTCTCCATATCGACGGGGCGCGCCTTGCGGTAGATATTGCGTATTTCCTCGTTGGGCTTGAGGTTGGCCTTCTTGACCTGGAGTGTCACGAGTCGTCCGGTCATGGTGACCATACCGATGTCGTGGCCAGGGCTTGACTCCACGGCCACGATGTCGCCCTTGGCGAGGTCGAGGTTGTTGGAGTTGCGGTAGTATCCTTTGCGGGTATTCTTGAACTGTACCTCGACCAGGTCGGTGGCCTCGGTGTTGTCGGGCAGGTCGGCCAGGTAGTCGTAGGTGTTGAGCTGGCATTGTCCGCGTCCGCATCCTTTGGTGCATATGCCTCGCGAACCGCCGCAGATATATTTATGTTCCATGTTGCTGGGTGTTATTGTGGGCTTATGGGCAGATTGTCCGGAGTATCCGGTGGGCTTATTGTATGAGGAGGACGATCATCTTGAGTGCGAAGTCGAAGAAGACCATTTTGGCGTTGACGTTCGACTCGATGTCTCGCTCGGCAAGCGATAGCTCGTCCATGATGGGGATGACGTTGCGCTCGTTGACGAATCGGGCGAATCGGCTGCTGAAGTCGCTCTCGCGCTGTGTCTGGTAGTTGAGTGTGGTGTGCTGGTGGAAGTTGTAGATGAAATTCTCGCGTATCATCTGCTGGCAGAATCGCAAGAGGTTTTTCTGTCGCTCGCGTCCCATGGCGGCCACCTTGTCGCTCCAGTTGCGCATGGCCTTGATGTCGCGCATGTAGCATTTGCGCATGAGGTCGATGAAGAGGTCGAGGAATTCATCCTGTTCGCTGCCAGCCTGCATGCGATGGAGGGCCTCTGTGTAGCTGCCCTGGGCCACGTGGGCCATGGTGGCGGCTTCGGTCTCGGGGAGAGCGTGGCGCTGGATGAGAACTTGTTTGAGAGCCTCCTCAGTCAGTGGTGGCACATTGATGCGCTGTGTGCGGCTGATGATGGTGCCGAGCACCTTGTCGGGCTGTTCGCACACCATGATGAAGTGGGTGCGCGAGGGCGGTTCCTCGATGGTCTTGAGCAGTCGGTTGGCCGTTTCTTGGTTCATGCGCTCGGGCAGCCACATGATGATGACGCGGCGCCCCCCCTGACTGGGCTTGAGGGCCAGTTTCTGCATGAGGTTGTCGGCCTCGGTGACGTAGTAGATGGCCTGCTGGTTTTCGGCCTCCATGTCGTGGAGCCAGTCGTCGATGGTGAAGTAGGGCGACTCGGCGAGTCTGTTGCGCCAGGGTGTGAGGTAGTCATCGCATACGGGTGCCGTGCTCTGTCCCTTGCGCTTGATGATGGGGAAGGTGAAGTGTAGGTCGGGGTGGGCCCACAGTTCTGTCATTCGGCAGGCGGGACACTCGCCGCAGCATCCTTCCTCGGTGGGGTGCTGGCAGAGCAGATGCTGAGCCAGGGTGAGGGCGAGTGCCATCTTGCCGGCTCCTCGTGGGCCGGCCAGCATGAGTGCATGGGGCAGACGGTCTTCGCCTACCTCGTGCAGCAGTCGCTGCTTGACGGCCTCCTGGCCTATGACGTCTGAATATCGCATTTATTTACCGTTTTTTTTATTTACAAGTTTATTATTTACAATTTACCATTTGCAGCAAGAAAAATTGTAAGTTGTAATTGGAAAATTGTAAATGGATAAAATTGTAAATTAATAGATTTCCTTGGCTATTTTGCAGACGCCGTCTACGGCATTGACGGTGTAGAAGTGGAGGTTGGGCACACCGGCAGCGAGGAGTTTGCGACACTGCTCTATGGCCCACTCTACGCCGAGCTGGCGCACCTCGTCGTCGGTCTTACACTTGACGAACTCGCGGTAGAGGGGCTCTGGGAGGTCGCAGTGGAAGGTCTTGGGAATGACGGTCATCTGCGAGAGTTTCGAGAGGGGCTTGATGCCAGGTATGATGGGTATGTCGATGCCTACCTCGCGTGCTCGCTTGACAAACTGGAAGTACTTCTCATTGTCGTAGAATAGCTGTGTGACGGCATATTCGGCGCCCATATCGGCCTTTTGCTTGAGGATGGCGATGTCGGCCTCGAGGTTGGGGGCCTCCTCGTGCTTCTCGGGATAGCAGGCCACTCCGAAGCGGAATTTATCGCCGGGCACCTTGATGGGTGTGCCGTCGAAGAAGAAGCCCTCGTTGAAGCGGTTGATCTGCTCGATGAGGTCGGTGGCATGGGCAGGTCCGTCGCCCGTGGGGCGGAATGAGGGGTCGTCCTTGGCCTTGTCGCCTCGGAGCACCAGGAGGTCGCTGATGTCGAGAAACTGGAGGTCGAGTAACATGTACTCGAGGTCCTCACGGGTGTTGCCGCTACACACAATGTGGGGCACCACGGGTATGCCGAATCGCTGCTGTATGCTGGCTGCTATGGCTATGGTGCCGGGGCGGCGGCGTATGCGCTGTCGCTGCATCAGACCCTCGCCGAGCTCCTTGTAGACATACTCGGAGCGATGTGTGGTGATGTTGATATAGCGGGGCTTGAATTCGCTCAGGCGCTCTATGGTGCGAAACAGCGTGCCGGTGCCGTTGCCCTTGAGTGGGGGCAGCACCTCGAAGCTGAATGGCTGGCTGTTGGTATCGTTGATGAGGTCGATGACTTTCATTTGTTGCTTTGTGTGTGTCTATATTATAAGGTGCAAAGGTAAGGAAAAAGTTTTTCTTGGGCAAGCGTGTTGTAAAAAAAGCCCTCGAGCCAGTGGTGGACCGAGGGCTTAGGGGTCAGAGAGCGGCGGTGTCGACATCTGTCGTGTCCATCGCTGTGGTATCTATCTCAAGGGTGTCGGATGGGAGAACAACTTCGGTGGTCTCCTGGATCCACTCTTCGACGTTGGTTTTCTCTCGATGCCAGATGTCGTGCTCCGTCTTCTCGAAGTTGGCAGCAGAGAGACATGTCATGGTGATGCTGGTCGTGAGGGCCAGCAGCCAGGTGACGATGAGCGTCACGATGGTGCCCGCGCCCATGCCCTTGCGGCTGATGAAGAGTCGGATGATGACAAAGAGGGGGATGATGAGCACGATGATGGCGGCCAGTGCTGCTATCCATATCTGGGTGGTGATGCCCGGGGCTTCTATCAAGGTCTGCACCCAGCGCTCGTGGAATCCGAAGGTGGCCAGCGTGGGCCAGCCTGTGATGGTGGCATAGGCCAGCACGCCGATGAAGGCGATGAGAGCCATCAGTGTGCTTATCAGGGGCAGGAAGAGGATGAGGCCAATGATGATGAGCAGGGTGTAGAGGATGATGGTGAGACATCCGTGGGTGCGCTGGTCGTGGCGCACGTTGTTGAGGGTCTCCTTGGCCTTGGCGGCACCGCGCATCACCTCCTCGTTGATGGCCTTGGCATTGACGGGTTTGCCCTGCATGCGCAGACGGTCTTCAGCCGTGCGCGCCTGGGGCACGACGAGCCAGAGGATGAGGTAGATGATGCCCACGACGCCATATCCGAAGAAGAAGAGCATCACCACGATGATGCGCCAGAGCAGTGGGTCCGAGCCTCCGAAGTAGTGGCAGATGCCGCTGATGACGCCTCCCAATATCTTGTCCTCGAGGTCGCGGTAGAGTCTGCGGGGTGTGTGGGGCTCGCTGCTGGGGGTGGCTGTGGATGTGGTCTGGTTGGTAGTGCCGGTGTTGCTCGTGGGGGCTTCGGTCTCGCCTGCTGTCATCTGCTGGGGGTCGCCGATGCGCTCCATGATGGCCTTGACGTGGTCAATATTGATGGCCTGGATGCCCTTCTGGCGCATCTCGTTGAAGAGTTCTGCCACGCGGTGCTCCACGTCGTCGACAATCTCCTCGCCGCCTTCGCGCTTGGAGAAGTAGGCACGCATATTGTCGAGGTAACTCTCGAGTAGTTGGTAAGCGTCTTCGTCTATGGCATAGAGTGTGCCAAAGAGGTTGATGGATATATTCTTTTTCATAATGTTTATTCTTTTTAGGTTTTAGGTTGCTTCGATTTTGAGGCTTTAGGTTTTAGGGGGGCAATTAGCCCAATTAGTCCAATAAGCCTAATTAGTCCAATAGAACCTCCTATGGTCTATATTATTTGAGTAGTGATACGGTGTTGGCAAGTTCATTCCATGCAGCATCGAGGTCGGCCAGTATGGCTTTGCCCTCGTCGGTGAGCACGTAGTATTTGCGTGGCGGTCCTTGTGTGGACTCCTGCCATTCGTAGCTGAGCATGCCTTCCTTCTTGAGTCGTGTCAGCAGGGGGTAGAGCGTACCCTCTACGACGATGAGGTTGGCCTCCTTGAGACGGCTGATGATGTCGGCGGCATAGCAGGCTTCGTGGCGCAGCAGCAGCATGACGCAGTATTCGAGCATGCCCTTGCGCATCTGCGATTTAGCGTTCTCTACATTCATTTCCTTCTTCGTTTTGGGGTGATACATGTGGTTGTTTCGCAATTGCGCTGCAAATGTATGCATTATTTGGTACTATGCAAAACAAAGTACTATAAATGTTTGGTATTTAACATTTATTAGTGGTTAGGTAATAGGCCCAATAAGTCTTATTAGTCCAATTAGACGCAAAAAAAGCGCCTTCCCCAGGGTGGGGGAGGCGCTCCGTAGATATAGGGGAGGGGCGTGATTACTTCTTGGCCTTGAAGATGACGAAGTTCTTGCCGGGGATGGTGGCATTAATGGTGTTGCCCTCGGCGTTGGTAGTGCCCTCGATGGGGGTGATGGCTGTGGGGTTGTCCACGGTGTTCTCCAGTTCGTAGTCAGAGCAGTCAAGGGTGATGGTGCGTACCTGGGCGATGCTCTTGAGGCCCTCGAACTTGATCTGCACCTGCTTGGGCTCCTCGGTGGTGTTGATCACCTTGACGATGTATTCGCCTGTGGTCTTGTCCACCACGGCGCTGGTGAAGACACCGTCGTCGCCCTTGCGGGGATGGTTGCTGTTGGCTACGGGCAGCACGTTGGTACCCTTGTTCTGGGCATAGAGGGCCTGCACGTGGTAGCTGACGGTCTTGGCAGAGCGGAGATTGTCAAACCAGATGGCATCGGGGCGCCACTGCCATCCCTCTACGTGGGCAAAGAGGGGTGCATAGGTGGCCATGTGCACGATGTCAGCGTTCTTCTCGAGGTTGGTCATGAAGGCTGCCTCGTAGATGCTGGCACCGGCGTGGTTGTACTTCTTGCCACGGTCGTGGCAGGCATACTCGCCGGCGAAGACCTTAGGACCGGTGCGGTCGTACTCGTCGTAGCGGTTCATCTCATTCTTAAACCACTCGATGCTGCGGTAGAAGTGCTCGTCCACGAGGTCGGCGCCGAGGCGCTTCATGGCCATCCAGCCCAGGTCGAAGTCGCGACCCTCGCTGTTGGGACCGCTCGTGCCGATAATCTTGATCTCGGGGTGTGCCTTGCGAATGGCCTCGATGAATACCTCAAGGCGCTTTGAGAAGGCCTTGTTGTTATCGTAGTCCCACTGCTCATTGCCCACACCGATGAACTTGAGGTTGAAGGGTGCGGGGTGTCCCATGTCGGCGCGGAGCTTGGCCCACTCATTCTTGGTGGGGTCGCCATTGGCAAACTCGATGAGGTCGATGCAGTCGTCGATGTAGGGCTTGAGGTCCTCGATGGCCACGTGGACGTGCTTCTCGTTGCGGATATCGTTCTGATACTGGCAGCTCATGCCCACATTGAGCACGGGCAGGGGCTCGGCACCAATCTGCTCCGAGAGGCGGAAGTACTCATAGAAGCCCAGGCCATAGCTCTGGAAGTAGTTGGGATAGTAGCGCTGTGTGAAGGTGTAGTGCCAGCGGTTCTCGTTGAGTGGACGGTTCTCCACGGGACCCACGGTGTTCTTCCACTGATAGCGTGTCTCGAGGTCTGTACCCTCCACGATGCATCCACCGGGGAATCGGAACACGCCGGGGTGCATGTCGAAGAGGGCCTGTGCGAGGTCCTTGCGCATGCCGTTTTCATCCCCCTTGTAGGTGTCGACGGGGAATAGGCTGACGTGCTCCACATCGGTGGTGACGCGGCTGTCGCCCCACACGCGGAGGTGAGCCTTCTCCACGGTCTTGCTGGCGCGGATGATGAGGGTGTACTTCTGCCATTCCTTGCCCTTGATGTCGATGCCGCCGTTGCCTATCTTCTGGTCCTCGCCCATGGTGGCATTATCCACGATGTCGACCCACAGCTTGCTGTTGCCACCCTCGGGGCAGCGTGCCCACACGGTGAATCGGTATTCGGCCCCCTTCTTGATACCCATGCCAAAGAAGCCGCTGTTCTCTATCATGGTGTGCTTATGGCCGTGGTTGATGGGGCCGAGTCGGAGGTAGTGGGGATTGCGCTCAAAGGGGCCGTCCTCACGCACTGTGACATTGCCGCTGATGTCCCATCCCACCAGTCTGTTGGGGAACTCAAAGGAGCGGTTCATCACCAGTTCGGCATAGAGGCCGCCATCGGCTGCATAATTGATGTCCTCGAAGAAGATGCCATACATGGTGCTCTGCACCTCAGCTCCGGGCTTAGCCGTCTCTACGGTGATGACGTTGTCCTGGGCAAGGGAGGGCATGGCTGCTGTCATGGCAGCTCCGAGTAGGATGTTGCGTAGTCTCATGATTGTTGTGTTGTTAGTATTAGTATTATATAATGAATGTTTTGGGTGTAAAGTTACCATCTATTTTCTGTTTGGCCAAATGTTGTTGGGCTTTTTTATGATTTGCGGCCGAATAGTTTGGTGGGGTGGAGGGGAAATAGTAATTTTGTGGCCTTATGGAACATATTATCTCCGAAAGACAGCAGCAGGTGGAGGCCTATCTCAGGGCCAATGCGATAGCCTACACCGTGTATAATCATCCCGAGGGCAAGACCATCGAGGAGGCCCGCCGATGGTGGAAGGATGACGGCAGTGTGCACTGCAAGAACATCTTCCTGCGCAACCACAAGGGCAACAAGCACTACCTCGTGTGCTTCCCCTGCGACAAGGATCTCGACATCCACGATCTCGAGCAGCGCCTCAAGGCAGCTCTCCAGGCCCAGGGACTGGCGGCTCCGGGCAAACTCTCCTTTGCCTCGGCTGAGCGCATGATGAAGTATCTGGGCCTCGAGCCCGGCAGTGTGTCGCCCTTTGGCCTAATCAACGACATGGACCACCACGTGCATCTCTTCCTCGATGCCCAGTTGCGCGAGGCCGCCACGCTGAGTTTCCATCCCAACGACTGTCGCGGCACGGTGGTCATCTCCCGAGAGGAGTTTGAGCGCTATCTGCAGCTGGTGGGGAATAGGTATGAATTCCTTTAAGGTTTTAGGTCGCTTCGCTTTTTGGGTTTTAGGTTGTAGGGGGAGCAATTGGTCCAATCAGCCTAATTAGCCCAATATAACCTAAAACCTACCACCTAAAACCTATAACCAAAGAATATGATAGTTTGTATAGCTGAGAAACCCTCTGTGGCCCGCGATATAGCCAAGGTGCTGGGCGCTACGCATTCGATGAACGGATACATCGAGGGCAATGGATATCAGGTGACGTGGACCTTCGGCCATCTCTGTGAGCTGAAGGAGCCCCACGAGTATACCCCTATGTGGAAGAAGTGGAGTCTGGCCCAGTTGCCCATGATTCCCCCCCGCTTTGGCATCAAGCTCAAGGCCGACAGGGGAGTGGAGGAGCAGTTCCGGGTCATCGAGAGCCTCATGCAGAAGGCCGACTACATCGTCAACTGCGGTGATGCCGGCCAGGAGGGCGAGCTCATACAGCGCTGGGTGATGCAGAAGGCCCAGGTGAAGTGCCCTGTGAAGCGCCTCTGGATATCATCGCTCACCGAGGAGGCCATACGCGAGGGATTCCAGAAACTCAAGGACCAGAGCGCCTATGAGCGCCTCTATCTGGCGGGCCTCTGCCGCGCCATAGGCGACTGGACTCTCGGCATGAATGCCACACGCCTCTACACCCTCAAGTATCGCTCAGCCAGCGCGGCCAATCAGGTGTTCAGCATCGGACGTGTGCAGACCCCCACGCTGGCCCTTATCGTCAACCGTCAGAAGGAGATAGAGAACTTCGTGCCCCGACAGTCGTGGGTGCTCTCCACCATGTATCGCGACACCAAGTTTGGCGCCATAGCCCACGACGAGGATGCTGAGGCCGAGGATGCCGCCAATGTGGCCGAGGCCGCCAAGCAGGGCAAGACCATCAAGTCCAAGTGCCCCATCTACAAGCAGATGGAGTATGCCACCGAGGAGGAGGGCAAGGCCGTGGTCGACGACATCAAGGACAAGCCCCTCCACGTCATCGAGGTCATCAAGAAGAAGGGCACTGAGACTCCGCCCCGCCTCTACGACCTCACCTCGTTGCAGGTGGACTGCAACAAGAAGTTCGGATTCTCGGCCGACCAGACCCTCCAGCTCATCCAGAGCCTCTACGAGAAGAAGTTCACGACCTATCCCCGCGTCGACACCACCTTCCTGCCCGACGACGTCTACCCCAAGTGTCCTCAGGTCATGAACGGCCTCTACCTCACCCAGGCAGCGGGCCGCCCCCTCTATGCCGACCTCGTGAAGCCCCTGGGCGGCAAGGCGCTGAGGAAGAGCAAGAAGGTGTTTGACAACTCCAAGGTGACCGACCACCATGCCATCATCCCCACTGGTGTGCCCCCCAAGGAACTGACGGAGATGGAACAGATGGTGTTCGACCTCATAGCCCGCAGTTTCATCGCCGCCTTCTACGACGACTGCCGCTTCGAGACCACCACGGTTATCGCCGAGGTGCAGAGCGAGAGTCACGGCCAGGTGCTCTTCCGCACCAATGGCAAGGTCATCATCGACGAGGGCTGGAAGGTGTGCTATAAAAAGGCAGCCGCCAGCGCCCCCATTCAGACAGTTGATGAGGCAGAGGGGGGAGAGGGCAAGGACACACTGCCAGTCTTCAAGAAGGGCGAGGAGGGCCCCCATGTGCCCTCGCTGGCCGAGAAGTGGACCACGCCGCCCAAGCCCTACACCGAGGCTACCCTGCTGCGCGCCATGGAGACGGCGGGCCGCTTTGTCGACGATGAGGAGCTGCGCGACGCCATGAAGGAGAACGGCATCGGTCGTCCTTCCACGCGTGCCGCCATCATCGAGACGCTCAAGAAGCGCAACTATATCCGTCGCGAGCGCAAGTCGTTGGCTGCCACCCCCACGGGTGTGATGCTCATCGACACCATCAACGACGAACTGCTCAAGAGTGCCGAACTGACGGGTATCTGGGAGAAGAAACTTCGCCAGATAGAGAGCCAGCAGTATGAGCCCGCCACCTTCATTGCCGAACTCAAGCAGATGGTCAGCGACCTCGTGGTGAGTGTGCTCAGGAGCTGACGGAAGCCCCCTATAATGCATATTTATTTATTGTCCCAAATTGCCCCTTTTGCTGCAAAAAAACTGTGCAAAAGGGGCTTGTTTTTAATACTATCATCCAATTGGTGCATAAAGTGCACCCCAAAACCAAACTTTTTCTTATTATAATTAATTTAATTGATACGCGTGAACAACCGCATAATTGCATAATTATAAATTGAAAAATGGCTTCTGAATTTCGAATTTATTCTATAGAAGAAAAAGTTGGTTTTTGCGGGCAACATAATGCACCAAACTCTTTTTGAAGGGTAGAAAAGGGTAGAAAAAGGCTCACCAATCCAAATGCTACCACCTTGGCATGGGGCGTAATCCCATAGCAAAGACGACATTTGCCACAGCGAATCAAAATCGTGACTACCGGATCTTTGAAGACGAATGCTTGTATTCATTATCCCGAGCGTAGATAGGGATTGTCGCAAATTAGTTCAAACAAACTTAACGATTTGATTGCCAGTGTCATAGATTT
>CALZKW010000071.1 GCA_945788095.1 uncultured Prevotellaceae bacterium
GCTCCTACCGATGGATGGGCGGAGGATACAGAAAGGGATAGCGAGGAGCTACCGAAGGAAGACCGAAGGAAAACCGAAGGGACGTGGGTTGACTGACGAAGATGCGAGAGGTGGTGAGGATATAGAAAAAGCAGCCCTGGAGTTGGTGGGCTCCAAGGCTGCAATATTGATGAGGGAATGAGATTGCGGGGATTACTTGTCGAGAAGGATATTCATGATCTCGCAAGCGGCCTTTGCTACAGAGGTGCCGGGGCCGAAGACGGCAGCAACACCAGCCTTGTAGAGGAAGTCGTAGTCCTGTGCGGGGATTACACCACCAGCGATGACCATGATGTCCTCGCGACCGAGTTTCTTGAGTTCCTCAATGAGCTGAGGAATGAGGGTCTTGTGACCTGCAGCGAGAGAGCTGGCACCCACTACGTTAACATCATTCTCAACAGCCTCGCGAGCAGCCTCTGCGGGAGTCTGGAAGAGGGGACCCATGTCGACATCGAAGCCGCAGTCAGCATAACCGGTGGCTACCACCTTGGCACCGCGGTCGTGACCGTCCTGACCCATCTTGGCTACCATGATACGAGGACGACGGCCCTCCTGCTTAGCGAACTCTTCGGTGAGCTGACATGCCTTCTCGAAGTCAGCGTCATTCTTGCTTTCTGAACTATACACGCCTGAAATGGTTCTAATTACTGCCTTGTATCGACCTACCACAGCCTCGCATGCATCGCTGATCTCACCGAGGGTAGCACGGTGGCCAGCAGCTGTAACTGCGAGAGCGAGGAGGTTGTTCTCACTCTTCTTGCCCTCGTTGAACTCACGCACACACTCCGTGATAGCCTCGAGGTCTTTCTTGACCTGAACCTCGTCGCGATTAGCCTTAAGTTCCTTGAGAGCCTCTTCCTGCTGCAGACGTACTGCGGTATTGTCGATCTCGAGGATATCGATGGGATCCTCGTGGTCGAGACGGTACTTGTTGGTACCTACGATGGTCTGAACACCAGAGTCGATGCGAGCCTGAGTGCGGGCAGCAGCCTCCTCGATGCGCATCTTGGGCAGACCGGTCTCGATAGCCTTGGCCATACCGCCAAGCTTCTCGATTTCCTGGATGTGTTCCCAAGCCTTGGTGTAGAGCTCCTGAGTGAGTTTCTCTACATAGTATGAACCGGCCCATGGGTCGATGTGCTTGCATACCTGAGTCTCATTCTGGATGTAGATCTGGGTGTTACGGGCAATACGAGCTGAGAAGTCAGTGGGGAGTGCGATGGCCTCGTCGAGTGCGTTGGTATGGAGCGACTGAGTATGACCCAGTACGGCAGCCATGGCCTCGATACAAGTACGACCTACGTTGTTGAAGGGATCCTGCTCTGTGAGCGACCATCCTGATGTCTGTGAGTGGGTACGGAGTGCCATTGACTTGGGATTCTTGGCACCGAAGCTCTTGACAATCTTGGCCCAGAGGAGACGACCTGCACGCATCTTGGCAATCTCCATGAAGTGGTTCATACCGATAGCCCAGAAGAATGAGAGACGGGGTGCGAAGGCGTCGACGTCGATACCAGCATTGATACCAGCGCGGAGGTAGTCCATACCATCGGCGAGGGTGTATGCGAGCTCGATGTCGGCAGTTGCTCCAGCTTCCTGCATGTGGTAACCAGAGATAGAGATGCTGTTGAACTTAGGCATCTTCTGGCTGGTGAACTCGAAGATATCAGCGATAATCTTCATTGAGAATGCGGGGGGATAGATATAGGTGTTGCGCACCATGAACTCCTTGAGGATATCGTTCTGGATGGTACCTGCCATCTCCTCGAGCTTGGCACCCTGCTCGAGACCTGCGTTGATGTAGAATGCGAGTACGGGGAGTACGCCACCATTCATGGTCATCGACACAGACATCTTGTTGAGGGGGATACCAGCGAAGAGAGTCTTCATGTTCTCGAGTGAACAGATAGACACACCAGCCTTACCCACGTCGCCTACGACACGAGCGTTGTCGGGGTCGTAGCCACGGTGTGTGGGAAGGTCGAATGCCACGGACAGACCCTTCTGACCAGCAGCGAGGTTGCGGCGGTAGAAGGCATTACTCTCCTCAGCAGTAGAGAAGCCAGCATACTGACGGATGGTCCATGGACGGAAGGGGTACATCATGCTGTAAGGGCCACGGAGGAAGGGAGGTATACCTGCAGCAAAGTCGAGGTGCTCCATACCTTCGAGGTCTTCCTTAGTATATACGGGCTGAATGTCAATCTGCTCGGGAGTTCTCCAGTTGGCAGTAATACCAGCCTCTTTTTGCCATTCCTGGCCGTTCTTTGCCTCAATACCAGCAAAGATATCGATATTGCTAAATGATTTTCTTGCCATAACGTTAGATTCCGAGTTTAGCGTTGTACTCCTTGAGAGTAGCGAGCTGGTTAGACTTGACATTGATGAAGTTCTCGATACCTGCAGCCTTCAGGTCCTCAGAGCAAGCGGGAGCGCCTGCTACGACGTAGAGAGCACGTCCGTTGAGGTACTTGAATGCGGGGATGGCATATTCTGCATACTCGTCGTCGCTTGAGCAGATGACTACGATGTCAGCACCAGCCTCGAGTGCCTTGTCGACACCCTCCTCTACGGTGGCGAAGCCAAGGTTGTCGATAACCTGGTAGCCAGCAGCGGCGAGGAAGTTGCATGAGAACTGAGCACGAGCCTGACGCATGGCAAGGTTGCCGATGGTGAGCATGAATGCTACGGGCACCTTGTTGGCCTGCTCGGTGGTGAGACGGAGTGCCTCGAAGTCGCTGGCCAGACGTGTGGGCTTAACAGCGGGGAGGGTGGCATCGCTCTCGCTGTTGCCACAGCAGCAGCAACAAGTCTTGGGAGCCTTACCCTCGCTCTTCTCGGTGAAGTTGGGGAACTGGTTGGTACCAAGGAGGAACTCGCGACGCTTTCCTGCATTGGCGTGACGTGTAGCGTTGGTCTCATTGACGGTATTCTGGATATTGCCAGAGAGAACCTCAGCGAGGAATCCGCCCTTCTCCTCTACCTCGAGGAAGAGAGCCCATGCCTGCTCAGCGAGAGCCTTGGTGAGAGTCTCGAGGAAGTAAGAACCGCCGGCTACATCGACGATGCGACCAAAGTGGCTCTCCTCCTTCAAGAGGAGCTGCTGATTGCGAGCGATGCGCTCTGCAAACTCGGTGGCCTCCTCATAGGGAGCATCGAAGGGAGTGACAACGATGCTGTCTACGCCACCCAGAGCGGCACTCATGGCCTCGGTCTGAGAGCGGAGCATATTAACGTAGGAATCAAATACGGTCTGGTTGAAGGTTGTGGTGACGGCGCAGATGTGCATCTTGGCGCTCTCCTTGCATGCGGTGTACTGGCTTACGATCTGGGCCCAAAGCATACGAGCCGCACGAATCTTGGCAATCTCCATGAAGTAGACACCATTGATACCGAGATTGAACTTGATGTTCTGCGCAGCGAGCTCGGGAGCAACACCAGCCTCAGTCATCTGGACCATGTACTCATTACCCCAGGCCAGGGCATAGCCGAGATCCTGGTAGCTGTAAGCACCGGCGTCGGTGAGCTTGTAGGCATTGACTGCCACTGCACGGAACTGGGGATAGTCCTTGAGAGCCTCTACGAGCGCCTTGGCCTCGGGGATGAGGTCAGAGCGATCCTTGCCGCTGCAAACGATCTTCTCGATAGGATCGAAGCAAATGCTACCTACGACCTTGGCCTTGTCTGCGCCCTTCTTCTCAAAGTAAGCCACGAGCAGGTTGGCCAGCTCAAGGCTGTGGCGCTGACAGGTCTTGAAGTTGAGTTCTACACATTCCACATAGATGCCCTCGAGCAGAGTATCGATGTACTCAGCGCTGAGTTTGCTGGCAGGAATGGTGAATCCGAGGCTATCCACACCCTTGTTGAGAATGTCGAGTGCCTTCTCATTGGCTGCCTTAGGACAGTCACACTTGATGTCCTGACGTACATACCACTCGTTGTCGGCGGCCTTGTTGCCGCGAACGTAGGGGAACTCACCGGGGAGGGCATTGACAATTGCGAGGTTGTCTACATCCTCCTTGCGATAGAATGGCTCCATGCTGAAGCCCTCATTGGTTCTCCAAATCATTTTCTTCTGATAGTCAGCACCCTTGAGGTCTACCTCAATCTTGTCGCGCCATTCCTGGCGACTGGGGGCTGTAAAGTCAGAGAAAAGTCTTTCTTTACTATCTGCCATAGTGTTGTATATATAAATTAGGTAATAATGTTTTTCGTGTAAAGCCGAGCAAAAATAATGATTTCCGACGTTATGGCAAAATATAAGTTGAGAAATTAGTGTTGGAAGGGGGAAAAATAACAATTTGTTAGGCAATAGTGACAGAATCACCCCCAAAACCATCGAAGAAGATGCCGTGAGGGTATCGCCCATTTTCTACGAGAGCTTACATCACGAACAACAAACAATACAGCAAAAGTTATGTCGCGATTTTACCGTGTCATATTTACACGCAAAACTCCGTTCGTACGGCTTTTTTACACCATATATAAAAATACTCTAAATTTTGTTTTGTTGCGTTGCTACTTTTGCATAACTTTGTTACTCAAACCAACAAATCAGTATCAAGTTATGACCTTAATTAAATCTATTTCTGGTATTCGTGGTACTATCGGCGGACGTGCCGGTGATACCCTTAATCCCCTCGACATCGTCAAGTTTACCAGCGCTTACGCTACCATCATTCGCCGCACCACCAAGGTGACGAGCAACAAGATTGTGGTGGGTCGCGACGCGCGTATCAGCGGTGAGATGGTAAAGAACGTAGTGTGTGGTACGCTCATGGGTATGGGCTTTGATGTAGTCAACATTGGTCTGGCCTCAACTCCTACCACCGAAATCGCTGTAACAATGGAAGGCGCATGCGGTGGTATCATTCTGACCGCAAGCCACAACCCACGTATGTGGAACGCACTGAAATTGCTCAATGAGAAGGGCGAATTCCTCAACAAGGCTGAGGGCGAAGAGGTGCTCCGCATCGCTGAGGCAGAAGACTTTGAGTATGCCGACGTGGATCACCTCGGCAAGTATATCGAGGACGACAGCTACGACCAGAAGCATATAGATATGGTCAAGAACCTCGAGCTCGTAGACGTAGAGGCCATCAAGGCACGCAAGTTTAAGGTAGCCTTTGATGCAGTAAACTCTGTGGGCGGCATCATCCTGCCCAAGCTCTTCGACCAGCTCGGCGTAGAATACACCGGTATGTTCACCGAACCTACAGGCGACTTCCAGCACAATCCCGAGCCCCTCGAGAAGAATCTCGGCGACATCAAGGCCCTGATGCAGAAGGGCGAGCACGACATCGCCTTTGTGGTAGACCCCGATGTGGATCGTCTGGCTCTCTTCTGTGAGGACGGCACCATGTATGGCGAGGAGTACACTCTCGTAACTGTGGCCGACTACATCCTGCAGCACACTCCCGGCAACACCGTGAGCAACCTCTCGTCGACACGCGCCCTGCGCGACGTGACCCGCAAGTATGCTGGCTGCGAGTACAATGCTGCTGCCGTAGGTGAGGTCAACGTAGTGACCAAGATGCGCGAGACCAACGCCGTGATCGGTGGTGAGGGCAATGGCGGAGTCATCTATCCCGCAGCCCACAGTGGCCGCGATGCTCTCGTAGGTATCGCTCTCATCCTGACCTACCTGGCCAAGAAGGGCATGACTACCAGCGAGCTCCGTGCCACCTATCCTCCCTACCAGATTGCCAAGAACCGTATCGACCTCACCCCCGAGACAGACGTGGACGCTATCCTGGCTCAGGTCAAGGAGATGTACAAGGATGAGGAGGTGAACGACATCGACGGTGTGAAGATTGACTTCCCCGACAAGTGGGTACACCTGCGCAAGAGTAACACCGAGCCCATCATCCGCGTATACAGCGAGGCCGCTACCATGGAGGAGGCCGACGAGATTGGCAAGAAGATTATGGACGTCGTATATTCGATGGCAAAATAATTTTTTTAAGGTTATAGGTGGTAGGTTTTAGGTGAATAGGCATACACCATCATACATCCATACTGCCACCATCTACCACCTAAAACCTCACCCAGATAATTTCTCAAAGACAAACTATGCTTACACAGATTATCAATGGTCGCATACTGACCCCACAGGGTTGGCTGAAGGATGGCAGTGTCATCATTCGCGACAATAAGATATTGGAAGTGACCAACTGCGACCTGGCAGTCATCGGTGCCAATGTGGTAGACGCACGCGGTATGTACGTTGTGCCCGGTGGTATTGAGATGCACGTGCACGGTGGTGGTGGCCGCGACTTCCAGGAGGGTACAGAGGAAGCCTTCAAGGTAGCTGTTGATGCCCATGCCAAGCACGGCACCACGAGTATCTTCCCAACCCTCAGCAGTTCGACTGTGCCCATGATTGAGGTTGCTCTCGACACCTGCCAGAAGATTATGACCGAAGATCCCAACACCCCCATCCTCGGTCTTCACCTTGAGGGTCACTACCTGAGCAAGAAGAAGGCTGGTGCCCAGATGCCCGAGTGCATCAAGGATCCCGATCCCAATGAGTACATCCCCATCGTGGAGGGCACCAACTGTCTGGCTCGCTGGGATGCTGCCCCCGAGCTCCCTGGAGCCATCCAGTTTGGCAAGTACTGCGCAGAGAAGGGCATCCTCCCCTCTATCGCCCATACAGCCGCTGAGTATGAGGACGTGAAGGCAGCCTACGAGGCAGGCTTTACCCATGTAACCCACTTCTACAACGCCATGCCTGGTTTCCACAACAAGCGTGAGTACAAGTACGAGGGTACCGTGGAGAGCGTATACCTCATCGACGACATGACCATCGAGTGTGTGGCCGACGGTATCCACGTGCCCCCCACCATCTTGCGTATGGCCTACAAGATCAAGGGTGTGGAGCGTATGGCTCTCATCACCGATGCATTGGCCGTAGCAGCCAGCGACAGCACCACAGCCTTCGACCCCCGCGTAGTGATAGAGGATGGCGTGTGCAAACTCTCTGACCGCAGCGCACTGGCCGGTTCGATTGCCACTATGGATCGCCTCATCCGCGTAGCTGTCAAGCAGGCAGAGATTCCCCTCGAGGATGCTTGCCGCATGGTGAGCGAGACTCCTGCCCGCATCATGAACGTGCTCGACCGCAAGGGTACTCTGCAGCACGGCAAGGATGCCGATATCCTCATTCTCGACGACAAGCTCGACGTACGCTGCGTATGGCAGATGGGCAAGATCATAGAGAATACCCTGTTCTAAACATCAAATAATGACTTTGATACAAAGACTGAAGGCGATGCTTAGCCGTTCGGAGCGAGAACAGCTAAGGCATCGCCTTTATATTATCATCTTTGAGAGCGACACACGTTGGGGCAAGATATTCGACGTGACGTTGCTCTTTGTCATACTGCTTAGCATCGCCGTGCTGGTGGTGGAGAGCATGGGCCACATCTCACAGTGGTGGAAACAAGCATTCACCATCCTGGAGTATGTCTTCACCTTCTTCTTCACCCTCGAGTATCTGCTGCGCCTCTACTGTGCTCCCAGGCCCCGTAAGTACGCTCTCAGTTTCTTTGGCATCATCGACCTGCTCAGCACCATTCCCCTCTATCTGGGATGGATATTCGGTCCGATGCGCTACCTGATGGTGGTGCGCACCTTCCGCTTGATGCGCGTCTTCCGCGTCTACAAGCTGTTCAGTTTTCTCGAGGAGGGCGACATTCTGATGCGCTCCCTGAAACTCTCTACGCGCAAGATACTCGTATTCTTCCTCTTTGTGGTCATTATGGTCATATCGCTGGGCACCTTGATGTATATGGTCGAGGGCAATGTGGAGGGTACGCAGTTTACCGACATTCCTACCAGCATCTACTGGGCCGTGGTGACGATGACCACCGTGGGCTATGGCGATATTGCTCCCGTCACGATGGTAGGCCGCTTCCTGAGCGCCATCGTCATGCTCCTGGGATACACTATCATGGCCGTACCCACGGGTATCGTGAGCGCACAGTTTATCAGCGACATCAATCGGGACAAAAAGCAGGAGACGCCCAAGTGCCCAGAGTGTGGCTGCCCACTGCCCAAGCGGGCCAACTATTGTCCCTATTGCGGCAATGACCTGCACGATACACTCTGACCTCCCCCACCCTACTATATCTATTAAGAGAGGCGATGCCCACACGGGCACCGCCTCTCTTTGTAATGTATAGCGTGTATCGCTTAGCGCACGAGCACCTTTTGCACCTTGATGGTGCCATCGCTGAGGGTGGTCTTGAGGATGTTGACACCCTTCTGCAGACGACCTATCTGCTGACCGTCTACGCTGTAGATGCGTGTGGTCTGACGGGCAGTCTGTGTGCCAATCTGCTGGATGTCGGTAGTGGGATCCTCGGCAGGAGCCAGGGTACCCACGTACTCGAGCTGCCACAGCGAGAAGATGGCCCAGTCTGAGGCCTTTTCATCATCCTTCTTCACACCGATGACTACCTCGGTCTGTCCCTCCTCTACCTTGAACTGGAGAACATTCTGATAGAGGCCGTTCTCGAAGGCAAGACTTGCTTCGGCCATATTGTTGGGCACCTTGTAGTCAGCCTCGCCAATCTTAAAGTCAGCACCACTCACCTCCTCGAGTGCAGAGTAGGCCTCCACATCAGATGAGATGAGCAGGAGTGGAGTCTCTGCATTGCCGGCATAGAGCTTAGCGTTCTTGTCGTTGAGGTAAGGCTTCTGCAGGGTCTGAGTCTGCACGATGCCATCCACCTTCACGGTGTCGCCGTTCTCGATGATGGGCTCCTCCACGTCGTATGAGAGTCCGTTGATGGCATTCTCCACATCCTTGACCGAACCGTTGCGATAGAAGCCGTTGACCTTGAGGCGGTAGTAGCCGGGAGCCAGGCCGTAGATGGTCTGATGCACGTCGAAGTTGCAATTGTACTTCTCAAAGGCATTATTGCTTGTGGCAGGTTCGCCCTCCCAGCCTATGCCGCTGTTTTCCTCTGTAGCGGGATCGAGCGCATTGGGATTGAAGATGACTGCCGAGATGTCTGCGGGGTTCTCCTCTGTGGCATTGAGCAGGTCATACTGCACCTTGACTGTGAAGGCAGCGAGCAAGTCGCGGAGATACTGTTCGATGGAAGCTTCGGTCTCGAAGCCATTGTCAAGAGCAGCCTCAACCTCGCCGAGCACATTGTCGAAGTTCTCGTCGGAGCTGACGATATCGTCGCCGATGTAGCCACCCGAATAAATCTCTAACATATACTGTAGGTGCTCGATGGCCGCATTAGAGGCCTTCACCTTTGCTATCATATCGTCGAGATTGCCCAGAGCTACGAGGGGAGCCTCGTCGTCTTCCGAACTGAGCGACTCCTCGGCTTCGGCCATAGCGATAGAGGCTGCGTCCTCCACCTCCTTAGAGCAGCGATACTCACCCAGGACATCCGCGAGTTTGGCTATCTTCTCCATCACAGACTCCTCGAATACGGCGGCACCGCTACCCTTGTAGACAATCTTGAAGTCATCGAAGAGCACCCAGTCGCCTGCAGAGGCTGTACGGATACCCACGACGATATCGCCTGGCTCGCGCACCACGATGTTGAACTTATTCTTGTAGAAGCCCGCAGCGAAGTGCCAGTTGGCGCTCGACATACCGTCGGGGGCCCATCCGCCATCAAGCTCTCTACTGTTGTTGCCGTCAGGTGTCTCCTGGCCGTACTGGTAGATAGGATTCTCCGAGAGGTCCTCCTTGATCTCCATCACCTTGACGCTCTGCTCCGACCCGTCCGGGAGCACTGCATAGAGCTCGGCATCCACCTGTCCGTTCTCGTCGCGCTCGAAGGCCTTGCACGAGAGCTCGTACAGACCCTTGGGCATATTGGTGATGATCTGCGAGATGTCAAACTTAGCGTGGTATACCTCAGCATTACCACCGGGGATACCGGTCTGGCGATACTGCTCGAGGTCCTCGAAGCCGGTGAGGTCGCCATCGGGGTTCTTCTTGCAGCCGCCCCATGCGGGTGTGGCCGAACCAGCGCCCTTGTCCCATCCCGAGAAGTCCTTGTCGAAGTTGGGATTCTTGAGCAGGATGGTGACATCATCACCGGGCTGGGCCGCACTACTGATGAAGTCGGCTATCATCTTGTGGAGCTTTGCATTGATGGTCACCTCGTCGCCAGCCTCAAACTCACCGTTGGTGTAGGTCTCGGTCCATTCAGAGAACTTATCGGAGATAGCATCTGCCAGGTCGCTCCAGTTGTCAGGCATGTCTGACATGCGTGCCTCGGCCTCGTCGAGGGTATTCTTGATCTTGACATAGGCAGCAATGGATGCATCGAGGGTCTGAGCGGCAGTCTCGAGCTCCGTCTTGAGGTTCTGGTAGTAAGCGTCATCGCCATCGCTGGCAGCCTGTGCGGCCTGCTCGAGTTTAGCGGCGTAAGCCTCCTTGACGTTCTTGTTGGCCATGATGTCCTCGATGTCCTGACCATACTTGGCGTTGAGGGACTGGATGTAGTCGTCGAGGATGATCTTGTAGGGATTGTCGGTCACAGGACCGTAGTATCTGAGGGTGAAGTTGTCAGCACCAATCCAGTTGGCAGTAGCGTCCTGGGTGCGCAGACCGAGTTCCACATCACCGCCATTGTGTACGAAGGTCAGGATGAAATGCTCGGGGATACCATTACCGGTGGCCACGCTGGTGTAGCAGTCCACACCGCCTGCGTTGGCATAGAGCTGCACGCCGGTCACGGGGTTGGCGTCGCCCTCATACTGCTGCACGGCATTGGCATCACAAGAGAGCTTGTACTTACCAGCGGGCAGGCCCTTGATGGTCTGGCAGAGTTTGCCATCGCCCAGGGTGCCGTAGGTGCGGCCATTGAACTTATACTGGTCTGTATTCGAAGCCCAGGCCTCAATAAACTTGGTCATGAAGGCCGTGCCGCTCTCGCCGGTCTCCTCGTCATACCAGTCCTTACCATTATTGGTCGTGCCCATGTAGCCAACGTTGGCTGTGTTGACGCCCTTCACAAAGGTGCATACCCATCCGTTGATGTTGCCGGCCTCAAAGTCGGGGTTCTCGAGCAGACTGGTGGCATCCACGGGGTTGTCCTGTGTGGCACCCTCCAGGATGGCGTTGGCCTTGGCTATGGCTACGGCCTCCTTGAGATTGGCAGCGGCTTCCTTGATCTCGTCGACGGTGGCAGCGGGATTGTTGAAGACGGCCTCATAGGCTGCCATATCGACATTGTAGCCATCTGCAGCAAGGTATTCGTTATAGAGATCCATGCGTGCCTGGTAGGTGGTCAGGTCGACAAACTCCCAGTCCACGCCATACTGACCGTCCTCCACAGTAGCGTAGACGGCATAGGGATACTGGGTGGAGAAGTCCTCTGTCTTCTCCCATCCCCACCACTTGTTCTCATAGCCGGGCATGGATGCTCCGTAGTTGGCATCGCTCTCCACGGCACGGATGCGGTAGAGGCCATTCTCCTGGCGCACAATGTCGAAATAGTTGTGACCCTGGGAGCCCATATCGACGTGCATTTCGCCCAAGCCATCACGGTCGCCCGAGATGAAGGTGAACTTACCATCGGGGCGGGCGAAGGTCCATCCCGTCTCGGTGAGAGTGACGGTGAGGGGCAGGGCCTGATCAGCCTCAGCCAGAGCGGTCGATGTGGACCAGCTATACCATACGGCAGCACCGGTGAAGAACAAGCCGGTCTCGCTGTTGGCCTGGGTGGCGGCTACGTTTCTCAACTTGTAGACGTGGCCCGAAACAACCTCCGAACCAGCTGCACCGCTCACGGCGGGGTCCTCAGGAGCTACCCACTGCGCACTCGCTGTGCCTGCCACGAATGCCATGGCAAAGAAGGGGAGTATACGATTTCTCATGATAAAATGAATAATTGGTTAATAAATTAGTTTGTGTCTCTCATTGATTGATGGGGCAAAGATAAGTATAAATCCACTGACTGCAAAAAGAAAAGGCAGGTATTTTGCCCAATGCCTGCCTCATTTGTGTGTATTTAACACTTTATGGCTATTCCTCCCCACTCCATCGCACCACCTCGGGGCGCTCTTCGGGGGTGTAGGTGGTGCGGATGCGCCACTCCTGAGGGTAGAGGTTGTTGGCTCGGTTGCCAATGCTCTTCACCCATCCCAGGGGGTGCCCCTCGTAGGTGACCACCACATAGCCTCGCGGCGCCTCGATGCGCAATGCCTCGCGGCGCAGGTAACTGATGGCCTCTGCGTAGGTCAGTTCGTGGCGCGGATACTCCTCGCCAAGCAGGGTGCTGAGCGCCAGGGCATGGGCGGGCACCCAGTCCTTGCCCTTGAGCGTGGCCACCTCGACACCCGTCAGCAGGCAGCGCAGCATGCGGCGCAGACGGAGCATCAATACCTCGTGGTGCACGGCCACGGCATAGGCCACGTCCTTGTCGGCCTTCATCACATAGCCTTGGGGCAGGGTGATGGCGGGGAGGTTCACCTTCTGGCCCGACTGCCTGGCGCCCTTTTGTGATGCACGCTTCGGGGGGGCTACGGTGGTTTCCTCCTCTGTCACCTCGCCTTTCTTGCGTAGCACAGCCATGTAGAAGCCCTCGCCGCGTGTCTGCCCAGGGAAGAAGTGGTAACCAGGGTTTCCCTCGGCAATGCCCCACTCCGCCTCATGGTTCACGGGCAGTATCTCTGCTCCGAGTTGCTGGGCTATCCACTCCACGTTGTCCTCATCCTCGAGGCGATTGAAGGTGCAGGTGCTGTATATCATCAGTCCGCCGGGCTTGAGGCAGGGCCATATCGTCCCCACTATCTCTCTTTGGCGGCGCCAGCAGGTGTCCACATTCTCCAGGCTCCAGTCCTCGATGGCCTCGTCGTCCTTGCGAAACATGCCCTCGCCGCTGCAGGGCACATCGGCCACGACGAGGTCGAAGGTGGAGGCAAAGCCCGCAAAGTCGGCGGGATAGTTGTTGGTCACCACGCAGTTGGGGTGGCCCCATTTGGTGATATTCTCAGCCAGCACCTGGGCACGCTGACACATCGGTTCGTTGCTCACCAGCAAACTATCATCCGAGAGGTGGCTCCTCAGCAGTGTGCTCTTGCCCCCTGGGGCTGCACAGAGATCGAGAGCCACCAGCGCTCTGTCCTGGGGCATATACTGCCGCAGGGCCTGCGAGAGAAACATCGACGAAGCCTCCTGCACATAGTACACACCGGCATGGAGCAAGGGGTCGAAGGTAAATGCGGGGCGCTCCGCGAGGTAGTAGGCACCGGGGCACCAGGGCACGACATCGCCCTCTACCCTCCCCTCGCCCACCTTCGTGGGATTGAGGCGCACCGACACCTCGGGCTCGCTCTCCTGCAAAGCCTTGCACAAAGCATCGCCCTGAGTCTCCCCCAGGTGCTCATGCATGAGTCGTATGAAATCAGATTCGATTGACAATTAACAAATAAAAATTAACAATGAATAATTAACAATGAACAACCATAGCCCAAGCCTTTGATTGTCCTCCCCCATTGGGGGGGG
>CALZKW010000072.1 GCA_945788095.1 uncultured Prevotellaceae bacterium
AGTGCATTTTTTGCGTAACATAACGTTACGTTACGAAATTACATCACATAGTGCATTTTTTGCGTAACATAACATATGGGTGGGGTGTAACTTCATGTTATGTAGCATAAACGTCGCCTTAAAAGGCGACGAACAATGATGAAATTGTATGTAGGACATCACGACGCTCTCCCTCCTACTCCACGAAGAGCGTGTCATCCTCATCCTCGATGGCTTCGCGAATCTGGAAGGCATCGAGAGAGTCGATATCATAGATCTCAGAAGAGGCCTCCTTGGAGGCTGGCTCGGGAATAGTCATGGAGCGCAGACGGTTGATGTCGCCATTGAAGACATCGAAATCGACGCTGCCCTTGATGCCATCAAGCACGCCACAGTCGTTGTACTGCCAAAAGGCCCATTCGCCGTCGTGGCGAAGGTCCGAACGGTAGTAGTGGGCTATCCAATACGGATAGCGCGAGAAGGAGGGATCGTCAAGATAGGTGTTGCGGAAGTTGAACCCCGTATATATAATAGGTGGGACGCCGTATTCCTGCTCCACACGGTAGAGCCAGGTGCGCACGGCGCGCTGGAGCTCTTCTTTGGAGAGGGAACCCGTCTCCTCGACATCGAGCACAGGAGGAAGGTCACCAGGGAGGAGTTCTACCTTGGAGATAAAGAATTCGGCCTGTTTGAGAGCATCGACACGGGGTTCGAAGTAATGGTAGGCACCACGTATATAGCCGTTGTCGCGCGCCTGACGGAAGTTGTCGTCGAAGGCGTGGTCGGTGAAGTGGGTGCCCTGGGTGGCCTTGATGAAAACGAAGCTGACGAGGCGCTGGCGTATGGATGCTTCGTTGAGTTTCTTCCAGTCAATCTGACTCTGATAGTGGGAGATGTCTATACCGCGCACGGGATAGAGCTCAGAGGAGGGTTCGGGCACACTGCCATAGATGGCTTGCCATCGGATGGAGAGCGAGCCAATGAAGAAGTGGTAGAAGAGGTAGACATAGCCCGCTGCAAGCATCAGGCCCAGTCCCCACAACAACCACGACGGTATGCGACGGATATGACTAAAGAGGTTTGGCATAAAAAAAGCCTCCCTCACCTCCCCCCGGAGGGGGAGAGGAAGGAGGATAAAGATTAATGTTGGCTTACTTGCCCTGCTCGAGAGCGAGAGTGCGGGTGCACTGATCGCATACCTCGGTGGGACCCCAGTACTGAATAGGACCGGGATATACGTAGCAGGTATTCTTAGCCCACTCCTCACGCTTGCTTGCGAAGAACTTGAAGGGAGCACCCTCAAGCTCTACGAGAGCCTTGCGGATAACAGGCTTGTTGGCACCATTGCGGCGCTCGATGTTCATCATCATAGTGATGGGCACACCACCTGCAATCCACTCCTCAGCGGGGGCAGTGGTATTCTTGATGACAGACATGTAGCCGGTCTTGCCGCTGGCGATGAGACGGCTGGCATTGAAACCGAGGCTGTAGCAGTAGTCAGCATCGTAGTTAGAGGGAGCTGCACAACGACCCTCATAACCGAAGAAGTGGTGCTGAGCGCTGAACTTGCCTACGAACTTACCCTCAGCCTTCCATGCAGCGAGCTTCTCAGCTACCATAGCAGAGAGGAGCTTCTCGGTCTCGATGAGCGATACCTGTACGTTGCCGTGGGGGTCGCGGTCGAGGCAGAGCTGACGCTTAACGTCGGCGGGAAGAGACTCGAGCACAGCCTTGTTCTCAGCGGTGATATTGTCGAGTACGAATGCAATCTGCTCGTCGGCAGAAGCAAACTCGCGGGGCTCGCCAGTAGCGGGATCAGTGAGTACCTCATTGAGCTGAGCGATGAGCTTCTTGATAGCAGGAATGAACTCGATAAGACCCTCGGGGATGAGAACGGTACCGAAGTTGTTGCCATCAGCAGCACGCTGGGCTACAGCCTGAGCAATGTACTCTACAACAGCGTCGAGTGACATCTGCTTAGCCTCAACCTCCTCGCTGATGAGGCAGATGTTGGGCTGGCACTGGAGAGCGCACTCGAGAGCGATGTGAGAAGCCGAACGGCCCATGAGCTTGATGAAGTGCCAGTACTTGCGTGCAGAGTTGCAGTCGCGCTGGATGTTACCGATGAGCTCAGCGTAGGTCTTGCAAGCGGTGTCGAAACCGAATGAAGTCTCAATCTGCTCGTTCTTGAGGTCGCCGTCGATGGTCTTGGGGCAACCGATTACCTGTACGCCATACTGCTTGGCAGCATAGTACTCAGCGAGCACACAAGCGTTGGTGTTAGAATCGTCGCCACCGATGATAACGAGAGCCTTGATGCCAAGCTCGCGGAGAATCTCGATACCAGACTCAAACTGTGCCTCCTTCTCAAGCTTGGTACGGCCCGAACCGATGATGTCGAAACCACCAGTGTTGCGGTACTCATCGATGAACTCATCGGTAAACTCTACGTACTTGTGATCTACGAGACCGCCGGGGCCCATGAGGAAACCATAGAGCTTGCTGTCCTTGTTGATAGACTTCACACCATCGTAGAGACCGCTGATAACGTTGTGACCGCCAGGAGCCTGACCACCCGAGAGGATGATACCTACATTGATAGCCTCGTGAGCCTGAGCCTCACCGGCTACAAACTCTACTACGGGCATACCATAGGTGTTGGGGAAGAGAGCCTTGATCTCATCCTGGTTGCCTACACTTTGGGTAGCAGCACCCTCCTTGGCTACCACAGCGCCCTGGAGGGCCTTGGGGAGCTTGGGCTGGTAAGCTGCTCTTGCAATTTGCAATGCACTTTTTTCCATGTCTGTAATGTTGTGTTAGATAGTTATTGTGATATTGTTTTCTGCCTACATTATATAATAATGTCGTGCAAATTTAGAGAAAATTTACTTGTCGGGCCACACTTTAGGATAGAAAAAGCGCAGAAATAAGAGAAAGACAGAAAATATTTGGGAATTTTTGTGAAAGAAATAGATTATTTGCTTACCTTTGAGTGACATTTTTGACCTAAAGCTAACTAACACTACTATGGCAAACAAAAGAACCCTGAAGCGCACCATCAATGCGATGTGCGGCGAACTCTTTGCTGAGTGTGTGGCTATCCGCCACTTCCAGAACACCAACCCCGCTGACGTGGACAACATCATGATGGCTATCCTGCTGATGCAGGACGACATGATATGCCGCATCTCGCACCCCGAGCCAGGCATGCCCACAAAGGACTTCTTCAAGAAGCTCAAGCAGGACCTCGAGAGTCGCACGGGCGACATTGTGGCCATGATAGAAAATGCGATATAAAGACTGAATGATACAACGACTCTCACAATGGTTGCTCTACGACGTGATGGGCTACAAAAAGAACATCACCGTGGAGCGACCTAAGAAATATGTAATTGCACTTGCACCCCACACCAGCAACTGGGACTTCGTCATCGGACACCTGTTTGCCTGGGCCGAGGGATTCAAGTGCAACTTTATGATTAAGAAGGAGTGGTTCTTCTGGCCGCTCGGTTATCTCATGCGTGCTCTCGGTGGCATTCCCATCCACCGCAGTAAGCAGATGAGCACGACCGACCAACTGGCTAAGGTGGCCAGAGAGAGCGATACCTTCCGGCTATGCGTCACCCCAGAGGGCACACGCAAGGCTAATCCCGAATGGAAGCGCGGATTCTACTACATAGCCCTCAAGGCTGACATTCCCGTGTTGCTCTACGGCCTGGACTACGAGAAGAAACTCATCGTCTGCACCAAGAGCTTGCGCCCTACAGGCGATTTCGACAGGGAGATGAAGGAGGTCAAAGACTACTTCCGCGTATTCAAGGGCCGCAAGCCACACCTCTTTGTGGTGGATTGACATCGGCCCGCCAACGAGGCGACCATACCGCCCCACCCCGTCAAGACAACAGCGACTATGAAACAGATATTCGCCATCATAATGCTGGCGCTGCTGACCTCACAAGGCACCATGGCACAAAAGAAGTCGAGCAGCAAGAAGCGCACTTATACCTCGCGCTCCGCGGCCAAGCCCCGCGAGAGTGCGTCACTGGCTGAACTCAAGACGCTCATCACATCCTACATAGAGGATTATCCCGCAGAGGGCTATGGAGCCATACATAAGTTTGGAGTGGACCGTATCGACCTGGACACGGCCCAGCGTCGTGTGTGCATCTATGCCAACGAGGGATTTGCCCACCAGCACTTCTCACCAGCCAAGGTGTCGGCCATCTATAGCGATGTAGACACACTCATACAGCGCACCTACCCCGGCTACGGAGCCCGTATCTGGGCCTACAAGGTGCCACTCGAGGCCTACATCACCATGGGTGAAGCCAACGACAGTCTCCTCGGTGCGCCCATGACATGGAATGAGACTTACGAGGGACATCCCTGGGTGAGCAATACCTCCATACCCCAACAGGCACAGCGACCCAGTCTCTATGGACGTCACATGAGTGTTTACCAGAGCCATGGCCGATATTACGACCAGGAGAAGGGACGATGGAAATGGCAGCGCCCCTACCTATGGTGTACCACCGAGGACCTACTCACACAGTCGTTCGTTATCCCCTACCTCGTGCCTATGCTCGAGAATGCAGGAGCCAACGTCTACACAGCCCGTGAGCGTGACTGGCAGCCCCTTGAGGTCATCGTAGACAATGACACCCCCGGTAAGGGCGGTACATACCACGAGGTGACAGGTAAACTGGAATGGTATACGGAGAACGTAGGTTTTGCCCACAACAAGGAGACTTACCGCACATTTGAGAACCCCTTCCGCGACGGTACTTCGCGTTGGACAGCCACCCGCCAGGATGGCCAGCAGTTGTCGCGCATCGAATGGATGCCACGCATCCAGAAGGCTGGACGCTACGCCGTATACGTAAGCTATCGTACTGATGCTCAGAGTGTGAGTGATGCTCACTACACGGTCGTCCACCGCGGTATCGCCACCGACTTTGAGGTCAACCAGCAGATGGGTGGCGGCACGTGGGTCTATCTCGGCACCTTTGACTTTGGCGAAGGTGAAGGCAAGGACAACTGCGTCATGCTCACCAACGACAGCCAACAGACGGGTATCATATCGGGCGATGCCGTACGCTTTGGCGGTGGTATGGGCAACATCGAGCGAGGTCCCTCAGGCGGACACCTCACCACAAGCGGCATGCCACGCTATCTCGAGGGTTCGCGCTACAACCTGCAGTGGTCGGGTATGCCCGATAGCGTGTACACACGATTCAAGAACAAGCACGACTACAAGGACGACTATACCTCGCGCCCCTATGTGACGAACTTCCTGGCCGGTGGCAGTATATTTAATAAGGTGGAGAAAGGACTCGGCGTACCCATCGAGACCACCATTGGCATACATAGCGATGCCGGTTACCACCGCGAGGACTCACTCATTGGCACCCTCGGCATCATCACCCATGAGAAGGATGGCTGCCTCCGATTCCCCACCGGTGTGAGCCGATGGACATCGCGCAGCCTCATGGATACCATCATGCAGCAGATAGAGAGTGACATGAAGGCAGAATATGGCCGATGGAACACACGCGATCTCTACAACAAGAGTTATGCAGAGACACGCACCCCTAACATGCCCGCAGTCATCGTGGAGATGTTCTCACACCAGAATCTGGCTGACATGCGCCTGGCCCACGACCCTACGTTCAAATTCATCATGTCGAGAGCCATCTACAAGGGTGTGGCCCGATACAATGCCTACATGCACGGCAAGAAGGGAGAAGTGGCCATACAGCCTCTGCCCGTGAGCCACATGCAAGCTATCGCTGACGCCGAGACAGGCAGCATCACCCTGAAATGGCAACCACAAGAGGATGCCCAAGAGCCTGCTGCCAAACCTACGGGATACATTGTGTACCAAAGCATCGGTCGCAAGGGATACGACAATGGCACCTATGTAACTGACACCCAATATACCATCGCCAACGCGCAGCCTCAAGAAGTATACCGCCTCAAGGTGGTGGCCTGCAATGAGGGTGGCAAGAGTCTCGAAAGCGAAGAGGTGGTGGCACGTATCGGCCGACGCGGTCAGAAGGCAATACTGGTGGTAAACGGATTCCAGCGCCTGGCAGCCCCCTACTCATTCGATACGGGTGAGAAATGCGGTTTTGACCTCACCGTAGATCCCGGTGTGGCCTATATCCGCACCCCCGAATACTGCGGTCCACAGACGGGGTTTGACCCACGCCGCATCGGTGGCGAGGACCCCGGCGACCTGGGCTATTCGAGCCATGAGTACGAGGCACAGATGATGGCAGGCAATACCTTCGATTATCCCACGCAGCATGTGGAGGACCTCATGCGCCACGGCGATGCCAAATACACCATCTCAAGCTGTTCGCGAGAAGCGCTCGAGAATGGCAGTGTGACCACATCCCCCTACCACCTGCTTGACATCATCATGGGTGCGCAGCGGGAGGATGGATACACACGACGCCCCTACCGCATCTTCACGCCCAGCATGCAGACGGCCATACGCAACTGCGCCCAGCAGGGTAAGGCCATACTCATCAGCGGTGCCTACCTGGGCAGCGACCTCAGAAGCGACGAAGAAATAGCATTTGCCCGCGAAGTGCTTCACTACAACTATATGGGGCAGATGCCCGGTCACGGCGAACTCAACGTAACGGGCGCCCGACGCGACAGCTATAAGCTCACCATGAAGCCTAACGCCGAACGCTATCATACAGGCACAATGGATGTCATTCTCCCCACCGAGGATGCTGCCTCGAACCACTATTATGAGAATGACCTGCTGATGTCTGCCTCAGTCCACTTCAAGGGTTCGTATACCTGCGAATGCTTCGGATTCCCCCTCGAACTGATCAGCGATGCCAAACTCCGTGCCCAACTCCTGAGCACGACGATAAAGAAGCTGCTGAATAATCAGGGAGGTACATAATCGCCCATGCTTGAGTCTACAAAGGGGCTTTAAGGGTAAAAGAGGACGTAAAGGGCAATTATAAAGGGCGAGCACTCCCACATGAACCCACAAAGTATTCGTCCCTTTAACTTCCCTTTCAAACCCTTTTAAACCCTATTGATCAATATAAATATAAGAAAATACTATGCATACCATCATTACCAACGCTAAGGGAAGCCGCTCGATAGAGGTGAGCGACCAGCATCTGGCTACGATACACAAGTATAACCTCATGGCAGGACTTGAGGGACAGAGTGGTGTGACCGAGGAAACTCTTGAGAGTCTCCGCCTGCAGCTTCGCTCACTCCTCGAGAGCAACAATGGCGACATCGAACTCATCACCCTCTGCAAGGAGGTGTTCTTCCACGACAACATGAAGGCTATCGGCCTGCAGAATCTCATCGCGCTGGCCAAGGAATGCGCACAGGCAACCACGACCGAGGAAGCATGATGCTGACAGACTTCTTACCCACCACCCGCAAGGAGATGGAACTGAGAGGATGGGACCAGGCCGATGTCATCCTCTTCAGCGCCGATGCCTACGTGGACCATCCCTCATTCGGAGCGGCCGTTATCGGTCGTATCCTTGAGGCAGAAGGTCTACGCGTATGCATCGTGCCCCAACCCTCGTGGCACGGCGACTACCGCGACTTCAAGCGTCTGGGACGTCCACGCCTATGGTTTGGCATCGCCCCAGGATGCATGGATTCGATGGTCAACAAGTATACAGCAGCACGCCGCCTTCGTTCGGAGGACGCCTACTCGCCCGACGGACGCCACGACATGCGCCCCGAATATCCCACCATCGTCTACACCCGCATACTACGCGAACTTTACCCCGACGTGCCGGTGGTACTGGGTGGCATCGAGGCTTCTCTGCGCCGCCTTATGCACTACGACTACTGGCAGGAGCGCTTCATGCCCAGCATCCTCATCGACAGCCGTGCCGATATGATTACCTATGGCATGGGCGAGAAGGCCACCATCGAGATATCACATCGCCTGATGGAGGCAGCCGACAGTTGCGACCCCGATCTCACCTACGACGAGGAGGGACGCGCATGCATCAACCGCCGCATCTTCCGCAAGGTACTCCAGGACACCACTGAGAGCGTGCCCCAGACCGTATCGCTATATAGCCGTGGCGAGATACCCGGAGGTATCCGCGAGGACGATATCGTGCTCCACAGCTACGAGGAAGCCCTCAAGGACGGCCGCAAGCACAGCGACAACTTCCGCCACATCGAGGAGGAGAGCAACAAGATGCATGCCCAGCGCCTGATACAGCAGACGGGCGACACCTACGTGGTGGTCAATCCACCTTACCCCCCCATGTCTACGGAAGAGCTCGATCATTCCTTCGACCTCCCCTACACACGTATGCCTCACCCCAAGTACAAGGGCAAGCGCATACCGGCGTATGAGATGATCAAGTTTTCGGTCAACATCCATCGTGGCTGCTTTGGCGGCTGCGCCTTTTGCACCATCAGCGCGCACCAAGGCAAGTTTATCGTCAACCGCAGCAAGGAGAGCATTCTTAGAGAAGTGGAGGCTATCACCCGCATGCCTGACTTCAAGGGGTACCTGAGCGACCTGGGCGGACCGAGCGCTAATATGTATATGATGAAGGGCAAGAAGGCCCGTGCATGTAGCGTCTGTAAACGTCCCTCGTGTGTGCATCCAGGAATATGTCCCAACCTCAATGTGAACCACCGTCCGCTGCTTGACATCTACCGAGCCGTCGACGCATTGCCCGGGGTGAAGAAGAGTTTCATTGGCAGCGGTGTACGCTACGACCTTCTGCTACACGACAACAAGGACGAAGCGCTCAACAGTGCAAGCCGTGAATACACGCGCGAACTCATCAAGCACCATGTGAGCGGGCGCCTTAAGGTGGCTCCCGAACATACGAGCGACGCGGTGCTCGACCTCATGCGTAAACCTTCGTTCCGTTTGTTCGGACAATTCAAGAGCATATTCGACACAGTATGCCGCGAGGAGGGCCTACGCCAGCAAATTATCCCCTACTTCATCAGTTCTCACCCCGGATGTAAGGCCGAGGATATGGCCGAACTGGCGGTGCTGACCAAGCAGATGGATTTCCAGCTCGAACAGGTGCAGGACTTCACACCTACCCCCATGACGGTGGCTACCGAGACGTGGGCCACGGGGTACCATCCCTACACGCTCGAACCGGTCTTCTCCGCAAAGACGCCCCAGGAAAAACAGGCCCAGCGCATGTTCTTCTTCTGGTACCAACCCGAGAAACGCCGCGAGATAGAAGCCGAACTCCGCCGTATGGGCAGAAGCGACCTCGTGGGCAAACTCTTCGGAGGGTCATTGGGCTATGTACCCCAGACCAAGAGAGGTCCGCAGCGAACCTCTCCCCCATCGCGCCCCAATCGAGAAGGCAAGACCCCACCCCGCCCCTCACGAGGAAAGGGAAAGAAGAGATAGATATTTGATAACAAGCAACTGATAACTAAAATAAAAACATAAGACAATGGCAAATTGGTTTGATTGCAAAGTAAAGTATAAGAAGACAATGGAAGACGGGAAGATTAAGCCCGTGACCGACGAATACCTGGTGGATGCCCTTAGCTTCACCGAGGCAGAGAATCGCTTTATCGAGGAGATTACCCCCTTCATGACAGGCGAATTCGAAGTAACAGACATCAAGCGCTTCCGCATCGCAGAGGTAGTGGATAACGTGGATGCCACAGCCGACCGCTGGTACCGCGTCAAGGTGGTGTTCATCACCCTCGACGAGAAGAGCGGTCAGGAGAAGAAGACTGCACAAAGCATTCTCGTCAAGGCTCCCCACATCAGCGGCGCCCTCGAGGCCACAGTTCGCTGCATGGAGGGCACACTGGGCGAATGGAACGTACAAAGCATCGTGGAGACCAACATCCTCGATGTGATTAAGTATGAGGGAAAATCCTAAGGGGCCATCAAGCGTAGAAAAAGGAAGTTAAAGGGCTATAAAGGGACGAAAGGCCTAACGCTGCTCACAAGGGAATTGTCCCTTAACAAACCCTTTATTATTCCCTTTAACTCCTCTTACAAACCCTTTATTATTCCCTTTAACTCCCCTTTCAAACCCTTTATTTCCCTTCAGAAATGACCCACATACAAGACGAGATACAAGCCATCACGGAGGAGTTACCCGAAGGCACACGCCTGGTCGCTGTGAGCAAATACCACCCCTCGGAGGCTATCAGAGAGGCCTACGAGGTGGGGCAGAGGGTGTTTGGCGAAAGCCATGTGCAGGAGCTCCAGCAGAAGCATGCGGAGTTGCCCGAGGATATTGAGTGGCACTTCATCGGACATCTGCAGACCAATAAGGTGAAGTACCTGGCACCATACGTATCACTTATCCATGCCGTCGACTCCGAGCGACTGTTGGCAGAGATCAACCGTCAGGCCATCAAGTGCAACCGCCGCATACGCGTCCTGCTGCAGCTCCATGTGGCCCTCGAGGAGACAAAGTACGGCCTTACCACCGATGAGTGCTGGCAGATGCTCGAACAGGGCCATTGGCGCGACATGGCAGGTGTAGAGATATGTGGCATCATGTGTATGGCCTCCAATGTGGACGACGAGGAGCGCATAGCAAGTGATTTCGAGCGTGCCCATAGTTTCTTCCTCCGTGCCAGGGAGACCTTCTTTGCTCACCAGCCCTCCTTCTGCGAATGCTCGTGGGGCATGAGCGACGACTACCCCATTGCCCTGCGCCACGGTTCCACCCTGGTAAGAATAGGCAGCCGCATTTTTGGCCAGAGAGTCTATTAGACCAATAAAGACTAATAAGCCCAATTGAGCCAATAAGACTAATTAGACCAATTGAGCCAATTCCCCTCAAAACCTCATAACCTCAAAACCTCCAAATGACACACGGATACATCAGAGTGGCCTCAGCAGTGCCTAGCGTACGCGTGGCCGATTGCAGATACAATGCAGCAGAGATTATAAGACAGACGCACGAGGCAGCAGACAGAGGAGCAGCCATCGTCTGTTTCCCCGAATTATCTATCACGGGATACACCTGCCAGGACCTCTTCCAGCAGACACTTCTACTCGACGAGGCAGAGGAAGCCATGGAGGTGATACTCACCGAGAGCCACCGCGATGTGGTGGTGGTAGTCGGTATGCCCATACGCCATGGTGGAGCGCTTCTCAATGCTGCCGTGGTGGCCTACAATGGCAATATCATGGGTGTGGTGGCCAAGACCTACCTGCCCAATTACAAAGAGTTTTATGAGAAACGTTGGTTTACGAGCGTGACGGATGTACCCGAAGGCATGGTGGAGATATGCGGCCGCGAACTGCCACTCAGCCAGTACCGCCTCTTCAAGACCCCCGACTTCACCTTTGGCATAGAACTCTGCGAGGACCTTTGGGCACCCGTCCCCCCCTCGTCGGTATTGGCCATGAAGGGAGCCGACATCATCCTCAATCTTAGTGCCGACAATGACACGGTGGGTAAGTACAGCTATCTGCGAAGTCTTGTGAGTCAGCAGAGTGCACGTTGCCTCTGCGGTTATGTATTCAGCGGTTGTGGATTTGGCGAGAGCACCCAGGACGTCGTCTTTGGGGGCAAGGCTATGATATACGAGAACGGCAGTCTGCTTGCCGCCTCGCCCCGCCACAGTCTGGAGCCCCAGATGACAGTGAGCGAGGTAGACATCGCACAGCTACGCACAGAGCGCCGCACCAACACCACCTTCGCAACCAATGCCTCGCTGCTGAGACAGGTGGCATGCCCCGTGACGAAGATAGCAGCCCAGGCACCAGCCGTGGAGCGCCTTGAGCGCCCCATCAATGCTCATCCCTTTGTGCCACGTGGTCGTATGCTCGACGAGCGTTGTGAGGAGATATTCGCGATCCAGACAGAGGGGCTGGCCAAGCGTCTGCAGCACATCGGTTGCAAGAGCGTGGTGGTGGGCATATCAGGAGGTCTCGACAGCACTCTTGCGCTCCTCGTATGCGTGCGCACCTACGACCGATTAGGATTGTCGCGTGAAGGTATCGTGGGTGTGACAATGCCTGGCTTTGGCACAACAGACCGCACCTACCGCAATGCCATGCAACTGATGGAGGAACTGGGCATCACCATCCGCGAGGTGAGCATCCGCAAGGCCTGCGAACAGCACTTCGAGGACATCGGTCACGACATGTCCGTACATAACATCACATACGAGAATGGTCAGGCGCGCGAGCGCACACAGATACTGATGGACATCGCCAATCAGACGGGCGGCATCGTCATCGGTACGGGCGACCTCTCCGAACTTGCCTTGGGATGGGCCACCTACAACGGCGACCACATGAGCATGTATGGTGTAAATGTGTCGGTGCCCAAGACTCTGGTGAAGCATCTCGTGTCGTGGGTGGCAGCTGGCATGGAGGAGGGCAAGGCCCGCACCACACTACTTGACATCGTGGATACACCCATCAGTCCCGAACTTATCCCTGCCGACGATGAGGGTAACATCACACAGAAGACCGAAGACCTGGTAGGTCCCTACGAGCTCCACGACTTCTTCCTCTATCATGTCCTTCGCCGTGGCGACCGCCCAGAGAAGATAGAATGGCTGGCGCAACAGGCCTTCGAGGGCATATACGATGCGGACACCATCCACCGTTGGCTCCGCACCTTCTGCTGGCGCTTCTTCGCTCAGCAGTTCAAGCGCTCTTGCCTGCCCGATGGTCCTAAGGTGGGATCATGCTCTCTCTCCCCCCGTGGCGATTGGCGCATGCCCAGCGACGCATCATCAGCAGGATGGATCAGCGCACTGAGTTCGGAAGAGAAATAGCAGATAAGGTATACAGCACCATTCCGGGGTCAGGAATACCCAAAGACCCTCCCTACAGTTATCCGCCTACCCTCCTTTTTACCATGGCAAGACCTACCCGATACGGTGGCAGGGGGGGATATCCCCAAAATCATTGTCTGGGAAAAAATCGCAGAGAAGTGTCGCTTGTACATTTTTGACCTATTATTTTTAGCATAAAGTTTTGCTATCTATCTAATTTTGATTACCTTTGCACACTGAAATTCGAAACATAGCTATAAAACCATTATGACAAAGCAAGAATTAGTAAAGGAAATTTCTAAGAGAACTGGTGTTGACCAGCCCACAGCATTGACCATCATCGAGGGTATGATGGAGGTAGTGAAGGATACGCTCGCCAATGAGGACTCGGTATATCTCCGTGGTTTCGGTAGCTTCATCCCCAAGCACCGTGCAGAGAAGACCGCGCGCAATATCAGCCAGAATACCACTATGATTGTGCCCGCACACAACATTCCCGCCTTCAAGCCCTGCAAGGAGTTCATGCAGCGCATGCTCAAGTAATCTTCGAGAAATATCCATAAGCCTAAGTCCCCATCAGACCTCACTGGTCCGGTGGGGATTTTTATTCGTGATTACAATGCCAAAGAGATAGCTTCGTGTTCTTCGTGTCTTCGT
>CALZKW010000073.1 GCA_945788095.1 uncultured Prevotellaceae bacterium
TCGGACAAGCAAACACACCACATGCGCCTGGAGGGCGCTACCTCGATGTTCACACGTCGCTACATCCCAAGGTAGCGCCCTCCAGGCGCTTGTGGTGTGGATCCTTGCACCCCAGGTGCCACTTCGTTCGGCACCTGGGGTTACAGAAATATCGCCCTCCAGGCGAATGTCTCTGTTGGCGTTCCAGGTGTTCGCTCTTTATTCGTAGCCGCGCATTGTAGGTGTTTTTAACAACGGAAAGAACGGAATAATTATTTCTGATTGTTCCGTTGTTAAACCTTCATAGCAACAGAACGAACGGAATAATTATTTCTGATTGTTCCGTTGTTCCTCAACCTCCCCCACAAAACATTATTTACACTTACCAGTAATCCGCTGCAAGACACTCGTCTCTTTAACTCCCTTATAACAAAAAAGACCAGGCCCATTGGGCGGAGGTGCTCAATGGGCCTGGCGGGATTACTCCTATGGCTATTGGGAGATGATTATTGTTCGAGCAGCGCGGTGGAGAGGTAGCGCTCGCCCGTGTCGGGCAGGATGACCACGATGCGCTTGCCGCTGTTTTCGGGGCGCTGGGCCAACAGAGTGGCTGCATGGAGGGCTGCTCCCGAAGAGATGCCTACGAAGACGCCCTCCTCGCGGGCCAGGGCGCGTGATGTGGCAAATGCATCTTCATTCTCCACGGGGATGATCTCGTCGACCACGGTGGCATCGTAGTTCTTGGGCACGAAGCCCGCACCGATGCCCTGTATCTTGTGGGCGCCTGAGGGCTGGCCCGAGAGCACAGCGCTCGAGGCGGGCTCCACGGCCACTACCCGCACCTCGGGGTTGTGGTTCTTGAGGGCGCGGCCTGCACCGCTTATTGTGCCGCCAGTGCCCACGCCGCCCACGAGGATGTCCACGCGGCCCTCGGTCTGCTGCCATATCTCTTCGCCGGTGGTCTGGAGATGGATGGCGGGGTTGTTGGGATTCTCAAACTGCTGCAGGATGACGGCACCGGGGATGCTGTCGCGCAGTTCTTCGGCCTTGCGGATGGCGCCCTTCATGCCCTCGCTGCCGGGGGTGAGCACTATCTCGGTGCCATAGGCGGCAGCCAGTTTGCGGCGCTCGATGCTCATCGTCTCGGGCATGGTGAGGATGACACGGTAGCCCCTGACGGCTCCCACCAGGCTCAGTCCGACACCGGTGTTGCCACTGGTGGGCTCTATGATGGTGGCACCGGGCTGGAGCACGCCGCTCTTCTCGGCCTCGGTGATCATATTGAGCGCCACGCGGTCCTTCACGCTGCCTGCGGGGTTGAAGTATTCCACCTTGGCCACTATCTCTGCCTGCAACTGGCGCTTCTGGCCGTATTTCTTGAGTGCTACGAGTGGGGTGTTGCCCACGAGCTGGAGTATGTTGTCGTAAATCATTTTGTTGGGGTGTTATATTATATGTTGTATCCAAATGCAAAGGTATGTGCAATCAGGATAGTGACCAAAGTATAACGCTTAAAGTTTGCTTAAACCTGCTCGAGTGCCTGCGAGAGGTCGGCCAGGATGTCGTCGATGTGCTCCACACCGATGCTCAGGCGCACGGTAGAGGGGGTGATGTGCTGGTCGGCCAGTTCCTCAGGACTCATCTGCGAGTGGGTGGTGGTGTAGGGGTGGATGACGAGCGACTTGACGTCGGCCACATTGGCCAGCAGCGAGAATATCTTGAGCGAGTCGATGAATCGCCATGCCTCCTCCTGACCGCCGTCGATCTCGAAGGTGAAGATAGAACCTGCACCCTTGGGGAAGTACTTCTGGTAGAGGGCGTGGTCGGGGTGTGGGGGCAGTGCGGGATGGCTCACGCTCTTCACCTTGGGGTGTGCGTTAAGGAAGTCGACCACCTTGAGGGCATTCTCCACATGGCGCTCGATGCGCAGAGGCAGCGACTCGACGCCCTGGAGCAGTATCCAGGCATTGAAGGGGGAGATGGTGGCACCGGTGTCGCGCAGGATGACGGCACGGATGCGGGTGACAAAGGCTGCTGCACCTGCCACATCGGCAAAGACGGCACCATGGTATGAGGGATCGGGCTTGGCCAGGGTGGGGTAGCGGTCAGCATGAGCCTTGAAGTCAAACTTACCACCATCGATGATGACACCGCCCAGGCTGCTGCCGTGACCACCGATAAACTTGGTGGCTGAGTGGACCACGATGTCGACGCCATGCTCCAGGGGACGGATTACGAGGGGAGTGCCGAAGGTGTTGTCGACGATGAAGAGGATGCCGTGGCGGTGTGCCACCTCAGAGATAGCGTCGAGGTCGGTCACGTCGGAGTTGGGGTTGCCAAAGGTCTCAGCGTAGATGACCTTGGTGTTGGGCTGGATGGCTGCCTCGAGAGCCTCGAGGTCGTTGACCTTGACGATGGTGTTGGTGATGCCCTGGGTGGCCAGGGTGTGGGTGATGAGGTTGAAGGAGCCGCCGTAGAGATTGTCGGCTGCCACGATGTGGTCGCCAGCCTGCAGCACGTTCTGCAGAGCGTAGGTCACGGCTGCTGCACCGCTGGCCACGGCGAGGGCTGCCACACCGCCCTCGAGGGCTGCCAGGCGCTCTTCGAATACGGCCTGGGTGGAGTTGGTCAGACGACCGTAGATATTGCCTGCATCGCGCAGACCGAAACGGTCGGCTGCATGCTGTGAGTCGTGGAACACATAAGAGGTGGTCTGGTAGATGGGCACTGCGCGTGAGTCGGTGGTGGGATCGGCAGTTTCCTGTCCTACATGAAGTGCGAGAGTCTCGAGATGAAGTTTGTTCTGTGCCATAGTAGTTGTATTTTTTAGGTCTGAGGCCTAAAGTCTGGAGTCCGTTGACCGTTGTCTGTTGTCTGTTGTCTTTTCTCGCTGCAAAGGTACGGCGGCAGAAATAATTTCCAAAGAGAAAAGTGAAACTAAGGAAATATCACTATATTTGTGCATTCAAACAGAAAAACCGAAAGGAATTAACCACTAAGATACCCATCCAGTAGAATGAACCTCGACGACAAAGACAAGGACATACTCCGCGCGCTGCAGCAGAATGCGCGACTCACCACCAAGGAACTCGCCAGCAAGGTGCACCTCAGCACCACACCCGTATTCGAGCGTGTCAAGCGACTCGAGCGCGAGGGATACATCAAGCAGTATGCCACCATACTCGATGCTGACCGACTCAACAAGGGATTCACCGTATTCTGCAGCGTCAAACTGCGCCAACTCAATGCCGAGTGCGCCAACGCCTTCACCGAGATGGTGAGCCAGATACCCGAGGTGACGGAGTGCTACAATATATCAGGCAGTTTCGACTATCTGCTCCGTGTGCAGTCACCCGACATGCGCTACTACCAGCGCTTCCTCCTCGATGTGCTCGGCAAGCACGATAACATCGCCTCGCTCGAGAGCACCTTCGTCATGGAGGAGGTCAAGCACCAATACGGCGTCAGCGTGTGATAAAGACTATGGACAACGGACAACAGAATAGCGACCCTTACAAGGTCTTGATTTCCCCGGACAGTAATACTTCTCTATAACTTCTCTATAACTTCCCTATAACTTCTCTATAACCTCCCTATAACTTCCTTTATTTATAGATCAGTGTGGTGAGGTGGTCGGGGTCGAACACCTCGCGGGCTGTCTGCCAGATGTCGTCGGGGGTGAGGGCCTGGATGCGCTCGGCGAGTTGGGCGGGTGTCTGCGTGGTGCCGTAGTGGAGGAAGCGTTTGGCCATGCCTATGGCGCGGGTCTCATGGTTGTCGTAGGCCACGCCTATCTGACCGATGATCTGGCGCTTGGCGGCTTTGAGGGTGCTCTCCTTGAGCGGTGCGGCGGTTAGTCGGCGCAGTTCGGTCTTGACGAGGCGTATGCATCGCTTCACGTCCTCGGGGTTGCAACCGAAGTAGATGCTCCACACCCCCGCGTCGGTATAGGTGGTCAGGTTGCTCTCCACGGTGTAGACCAGTCCGTTGCGCTCGCGCAGGGCCATATTGAGGCGCGAGTTCATGCCGGGGCCGCCCAGTATGTTGTTGAGCAGATAGAGGGCCAGGTGGCGGGGATGACCTGCCCCGTAGCCGCGTGCACCTATCATGACGTGGCTCTGGTGGGTGTCGCGGTCCACGATGAAGAGCCCCCCTCTGACTCCTCCCAAGGGGGGAGGACTGCCGGCCCTTGACCGTTGACCCTTCTCCTCCCCTCGGGGAGGCTGGGAGGGGGTCGATCGTTGAGAATTGTCCGTGGTCCCTCCCCCTTGGGAGAGGATAGGAGGGGGCTCTACCATCCTTACCACCTCGCGGAGGGTGACGTTGCCCAATACGTAGAGCACCATGCGGTCGGGGGTGTACTGGCGCTCGGCGAAGCGGCGCACGTCGTCGCTGGTATACTGACGCAGACGGTCGATGTTGCCCAGTATGTTGCGACCCAGAGGATGGTCGGGAAAGAGCAGCGCCTCAAACTCGTCGAAGATGAGTTCGGAGGGCGAGTCGTTGTAGCTCTCTATCTCGTCCTCCACCACCTCCACCTCGCGTGTGAGTTCGGGCTGAGGGTAGGTGCTGCGTGTGGTGATGTCGAGCAGCAGGTCGATGGCTCGGCGTAGGTGTGGGCGCAGCGTGGTGCAGTAGTAGACGGTCTCCTCCTTGCCCGTATAGGCATTGAGCTCACCGCCCACAGCCTCCATGCGATTGATGATGTGCCATGAGCGTCGGCGCTGTGTGCCCTTGAAACTCATGTGCTCTGTGAAGTGCGCCATGCCGCTCTCGTGGGGCATTTCGTCGCGTGTGCCGGCATCGATGGCTATGCCGCAATAGACCACATCCGAGGGGATGTGGTCGACGATGATGCGCATGCCGTTGGGGAGGGTGAGACTCTCCCCCCGTCCTCCCTGTGGGGAGGGAGCCGAGGGATTGGTAGGTGATGTGGTTGGGGGCATATTTGTGGTTATGAGGGGGATCTGCGCGAGGCGCTGAAGTGAATAATACTTAATACTATAAACGGCTCTCTCCTGTTTGGGGGAGAGTCTGGCGTTCCTCCCCCTTGGAGGAGGTTAGGAGGGGGCTGTCCGTAGTCCGTAGTCCTTCTAAGTATTCGAAGAAGAAGTCGGGCTTGTCGTTGACGATGAGTTCGGGAGGGAAGTCTGTCTGCTCGAGCAGGGGGTAGATGCGCTCATAGTCGGCTATGGAGAAGGAGATGTGGGCGTCCGAACCCAGTATGACGGGCACCTCGTAGTACTTGCAGAGGCGGAGTATCTCGAGGTTGTTGGGCACGGCCTTGGCCTTGGCGCGCTGAGGGTTGAGGCTCGAGTTGTTGATTTCGAGCAGCGTGTGCGACTCGCGGGCCGCCAGCACGATGGGCTCGAAGTCAAGGTCTGCAGTGCCGTCTCCGGGGTGCGATATGATGTTGACCCAGGGGTTGCGTATGGCGGCTATCATGCCCTCTGTGTTCTCCTCGCGTGTGCCACCCTGCCAGCAGAGCGAGTGTATGCCTGCTATGCGAATGTCCATGAGGCGTAGATACGACTCGTCGAGGTCGAGACGGCCCGTGGTGTCGAGGATGTTGAGCTCGGCGCCGAGCAGCAGTCTGACGCCATACATCTGTCGGGGTACAACATTGGTATTGCGGAAATACAGAGGATCGCACGTGCCGGGTATGCCGGGGCCGTGCTCCGTGATGCCCAGTATCTGGAGTCCCCTGTCTGCAGCAGTCCGCGCCATCTCCTGGATGGTGGAGAAGGCGTGGCCCGAGGCTACGGTGTGGGTGTGTATGTCGAGTAGTGTATTCATTTTTTAGGTCGCTTCGCTATTGAGGTTTTGGGTCGCTTCGCTATTGAGGGGGAAGTCTAATTGGTCCAATAAGCCTAATTGGCCTAATAAGCCTAATAAGCCCTACAATCTGATCAGTCGAAGAGGTCGCCTTGGAGGGGATTGCCGTATCGTGAGCCCATCTTGCGTCCGAGGTGGGAGTAGGCCAGTTCGGTGGCTTCACGGCCGCGTGGGGTGCGCTTGATGAATCCCTCCTTGATGAGGAAGGGCTCGTAGACCTCCTCCACGGTGCCGCCGTCCTCGCCGATGGCTGTGGCGATGGTGTTGATGCCCACGGGGCCGCCCTTGAACTTGTCGATGATGGTGGTCAGTATCTTGTTGTCTATCTCGTCGAGGCCATACTTGTCGATGTTGAGCGCCTCGAGGGCATAGCGGGCTATGGCCACATCGATGCGGCCCGTGCCCTTGACCTGGGCGAAGTCGCGCACACGGCGCAGCAGGGCATTGGCAATACGTGGTGTGCCTCGGCTGCGGCTTGCTATCTCGCCTGCCGCCTCGGCCTCGATGGGCAGGCCCAGGAGGGTGGCCGAGCGGGTGATGATGCGCTGCAGCGTCTGGCTGTCGTAGTACTCGAGGTGCATGTTGATGCCGAATCGTGCTCGCAGGGGGGCTGTGAGCAGTCCGCTGCGCGTGGTGGCACCCACGAGTGTGAAGGGGTTGAGGTCGATTTGTATGCTTCGTGCCGAGGGGCCCTTGTCGATCATGATGTCGATGCGATAGTCCTCCATGGCGGAGTAGAGATACTCCTCCACGATGGGTGAGAGGCGGTGTATCTCGTCGATAAACAGCACATCGTTGGGCTCGAGCGAGGTGAGTATACCCGCCAGGTCGCCGGGCTTGTCGAGCACGGGGCCGCTGGTGAGCTTGAAGCCCACGCCGAGCTCATTGGCTATGATGTTGCTCAGTGTGGTCTTACCCAGTCCCGGAGGTCCATGGAGCAGCGTGTGGTCGAGTGGTTCGCCACGATACTTGGCCGCCTCTACGAAGATGCGCAGATTGTCCACCACCTTGGGCTGGCCGCTGAAATCCTCGAATCGCAGGGGGCGAAGGGCATTTTCGAAGTCCTTCTCACGGAGTTTCCCCTCTTGTCGTATATCAAAATTATCTTCCATTGCGTGCAAAGGTACACAAAAAACTCGTACCTTTGCGCTGTTTTCGGAGGTTTTAGGTTTTAGGTTTTAGGTTTTAGGTGCCAATGGCCCCTATCACCCACAACCTTCAACTTACAACCTAAAACCTACAACCTACAACCTCAAAACCTAAAAAATGGCAAATATGAAATCTCTGGCCAAGGATACGGCCATCTATGGTATGAGCAGCATCGTGGGGCGCTTCCTCAACTATATGCTCGTGCCCCTCTACACCCGCGTGCTCGATCCCGGCGAGTATGGCGTTGTCACCAATCTATATGGCTATGTGGCCCTCATCCTCGTCATCCTTACCTTTGGCATGGAGACCACCTTCTTCCGCTTCGCCAACAAGGAGGGTGAGCGCCCCGACACCGTCTTCACCACCTCGTTTGCCTTCGTGGGCACCCTTGCAGCCATCTTCCTGGCCCTGGTGACCCTCTTCGTGGGCCCTATAGGTGGGATGATCAACTATCAGGACCACCACGACTACATCCTGATGATGGCCGTAGTGGTGGCCATCGATGTGGTGCAGGCCATCCCCTTCTGCTACCTCCGATTCCGCAAGCAGGCCCTCAAGTTTGCGTCGCTCAAGATGCTCTTCATTCTGCTCAATATCGGTCTCAACCTGCTCTACTTTGTGGCTCTGGGCATCCGCGACGTAGCCTATGTCTTCATCCTCAATCTCGTGTGCTCGGGTCTGGTCACCTTCGGTTTCATCCCCGAACTGCGCCGTATGAAGTGGCAGTTTGACGGTCAGTTGCTGCGCCGCATGCTCTCCTACACGTGGCCCCTCTTCGTGCTGGGCATCGCGGGTATCCTCAACCAGACTGCCGACAAGATTATCTTCCCCCTCGTCTATCCCGACCAGGTGGAGGGCAAGGCCCTGCTCGGCATCTATGGCGGCTGTGTCAAGATAGCCATGATTATGGCCATGATCACCCAGGCCTTCCGCTATGCCTACGAGCCCATCGTGTTTGCACAGTCGAAGGAGAAGGACAAGAACGAGACCTACGCCCTGGGCATGAAGTACTTCATCATCTTCACGCTCCTGGCCTTCCTGGCCGTGATGGCCTACCTGCCCGTGCTGCAGAATATCGTGGGGCCTGAGTATCGTGTGGGTATGCGTGTCGTCCCCATCGTGATGGCGGCTGAGATTATGATGGGTGTCTACTTCAACCTCTCGTTCTGGTACAAACTCATCGACAAGACCATCTATGGCGCGTGGTTCTCGCTGGCGGGATGTGCCGTGCTCTTTGCCGTCAATCTCATCTTCATCCCCACCCACAACTACATGGCCTGTGCCTGGGGCGGTTTTGCGGGCTACGGCACGGCCATGGTGCTTAGCTACATCGTGGGTCAGAAGAAGAATCCCATCCCCTACCCCATGAAGGATATAGCCATCTATGTCCTCATCACTCTGCTCTTCTTCGGCATCATGACTTATCTCCCCCAGGAGTGGCCCCTCTTGGTGCGTCTCGGCCTCAACACGGTGCTGCTCCTGCTCTTTGCAGCCCACATCGTCTATCACGACTTGCCCCTCAAAAACCTCCCCGTGGTGGGGAAGTATTTCCGAAGATAACAGTTAACAATTAACAATGAATAATTAACAACAAAAGGCTCCCTGCGGTGTGCGGGGAGCCTTTTGTGTCTAATGCCCCTGATTCATAGTCATTTTTAATAGCCTTTGGGTTGCTTCCAAAAGAGGTGAAAGATCATGCTTGATGATATGGAATATCTCTTCGGCATCTATGTCGAAGTAGTCGTGTGCTATAAAGTTGCGCACACCTTTGATTGCGCCCCAAGGTATTGCCGGCTCGTGAACGAGCAATTTGCCCTCTGTGCATTTGTCCAATTTGGTGACGGCTTCCCCAATAGCTATCAGTTGCATACAGACTGCATCGAGTTTTTCCATCCCTGATGGAGATAGCATGAAGTCATCGCTTGAGGATATGAAGGCAGTTCTGTCCTGAATGAGTAGTGCAGAGTGTTCGATATGCTCTAATAGATTCTTGACTATTAGCCAATTCTTAAAAGACGTGTATTCCATCTCGCTCTATTTCTAACCGTAATGTGTTGTTCATGTCTTTCCTCATTCGTACCACGTCTACAGACTTGTGTAAGACGGACTCCAGATATTCCTTCAGCGCATATCGCTTGAGCATGTCGGGAGCCATGTCGACGCAGATGTCAATGTCGCTGTCTTGGTTGTCATCTCCTCTGGCCACAGAACCAAATAAGCTAAGACTCATCACTCCAAAGTTTCTTTGGATGTAGTCTTTGCATGCAAGCAGTATTTTTATATATGTCTTGGCCATAATAGTCCTACGATTGATTTTGCCGCAAAAATACCTAATTGCATTGTGTAAACCAAATTTTACGGAGGATAATTGAATAATTAACAACAAAAGGCTCCCTGCGGTGTGCGGGGAGCCTTTTGCTATGGGGGCTTCAGTAGCGCTTCTTGTCGTAGTCCTGCTGGTCGGGGGTGGTGGGGAGGTCTGTGGTGTCCTCTATCTGAGCGATGATCTCGTCGGCGGTGTTGACCACCTTGCGGTGCTTGATGTAGCCGATGGTGCCACCGATGGCAGCTCCTACGAGGCAGGGGATGATGATGTAGAGGCGATCCTTGGTGGTGAGGGTGACGCCCACCATCTGCTCGAAGCTGTCGGTGAACTCATAGAGACACCACACGAGCCAGGGGATGAGCGTGGTGGGGGTGACCCACACGAGCCAGAGGTGGTAGAAGCGCTTGAGTCGGCGCATGCTCTGCACGAGGGTGAGCATATCGGCATTCATGGCCTTGCTGCTCCTCACGTCGCGGTGTGAATACCATGTGCATGCTACGCACACGAGCATGTATATCTCGGTGACGATGACGAAGGGGAGGCTCAGGTGGTAGAGCGGCACGTAGATAACAAAGAGTGTCATGGCAAATAGGGCACATGCCACGCTAAACCATGCCTGGCGGTTGATGACATCGTACTTGGTGCGCATCACCTCGCGCAAGAGGCGGTCGTTGACGATGCTCTCCTTCTGCAATTTCGTTTGGAGTAGGCCCAATTGTGAGCGCATCTCCTCGAACAGTTTATCTTCCACGATCAGTAGTATTATTAGTTATGGTTATTTCATTTGCTTGAGTTTCTCTCGGATACGGAAGAGCTTGACGCCCACATTCTGCGGCGTGATACCCACGATGGAGGCTATCTCGTCGTAGCTCATGTTCTCGAGCCACATGAGCACGATGGCGCGGTCCACCACGTCGAGGCGGCTGATGCGCTTGTGGAGTATCTGCACCTGCAGACTCTCTGCGTCGTGGTCCTGATAGAGGTCCACGTCCATGGTCAGCGGGATGGTGGGTCCGCGACGCTTCTTCTTATTGTCGGCCGTGATGCAGGTATTGAGGGCCACGCGGTAAATCCATGTGCTGGGCTTGCTCTCGCCGCGGAAGTTCTTGAAGCCCTTCCACAGATTGACCAGTGTGTCCTGGAAGAGGTCGTTGACTTCGTCCTGGTCCTTAGAGAACATATAGCACACGGTGTAGATGGTGCTCTTGTTCTCCATCACGATACGTTCAAACTCTTTCTCTTGCGATTTCATGTCTCAATCTCTTTCGTTGTTACAACCATATGACTACACAGGAGGGGGAATAATTACAGGGGAAAAGTGAAAAACAAAAAGTGAAAAGTGAAAAGTTTGCTACCGCACATGACCTGTCCGGGATTTTGACCTGCGGGCGAGTCTGCTCACGCTCGGCATAACCCAAGCAAGCTTGGCTCTGCTCTCGCTTAATCGCAGGCTTGATTTTTCACTTTTCACTTTTCACTTTTCACCGTCAGCGCTGAAGGCGCTGACAGACTATCCCACCTGGCTACCAGGCTTCACGTCGTGCTCGGTGGTGGTCACAGCGATGGTGCCGTCGTAGTTTTCGGCGCTGAGGATCATGCCTTCGCTCACCAGGCCGTTCTTAAACTGGCGGGGAGCGAGGTTGGCCACGAAGAGCACCTGCTTGCCCACGAGCTGCTCGGGCTCATACCACTGGCTGATGCCGCTCACGATGGTGCGGTCCTTCAGTCCGTCGGCTATCTTAAACTTGAGCAGCTTCTTCATCTTGGGCACACGCTCACACTCCAGCACGGTGCCTACGCGGATGTCCAGCTTCTGGAAGTCGTCGAATGAGATGGTCTCCTTGATGGGCTGTGCCTCGTAGTTGGCCTCCTCGTTGGCCTTGATGGTGTCGGCCAGCTTCTGCATCTGCTGGGCGATGGTCTCGTCCTCTATCTTCTGGAAGAGCAGGCTGGGCTTCTCCATCTGATGACCCACGGGCAGGAGGTTGGTCTCGCCGAGCTGCTCCCATGAGAAGTCGTGCATGTTCATCATATCGCGCAGACGCTTGCTTGAGAAGGGCAGGAAGGGCTCGAAGGCGATGGCCAGGTTGGCCGTGATCTGGAGCGAGATGTAGATGATGGTCTTGACGCGCTCGGGGTCGGTCTTGATGACCTTCCAGGGCTCACAGTCGGCGATGTACTTGTTGCCGATGCGGGCCAGGTTCATGGCCTCCTTCTGTGCCTCGCGGAACTTGAAGCCTTCGAGGAGTTGCTCGAGGCGCTCCTTCACGCCGTCCATCTCGCGGAGAGTCTCGCGGTCGTAGTCGGTCAGTTCGCCACACTCGGGCACCAGACCGTCGTAGTACTTCTGTGTGAGCTGCAGGGCACGGTTGACGAAGTTGCCGTAGACGGCCACCAGCTCGTTGTTGCATCGAGCCTGGAAGTCAGCCCATGTGAAGTCGTTGTCCTTGGTCTCGGGAGCGTTGGCAGTCAGCACGTAGCGGAGCTCGTCCTGGCGTCCGGGCAGTTCCTCGAGGTATTCGTTGAGCCACACGGCATAGTTCTTCGAGGTAGATATCTTGTTGCCCTCGAGGTTGAGGAACTCGTTTGAGGGCACATTGTCGGGCATGATGTAGTCGCCGTGGGCCTTCATCATGGTGGGGAAGATGAGGCAGTGGAACACGATGTTGTCCTTGCCAATGAAGTGTACGAGGCGTGTGTCCTCGTCCTGCCACCACTTCTGCCAGGTGCCCCACTTCTCGGGCTCGCGGTCGCAGAGCTCCTTGGTGTTGCTCACATAGCCGATGGGAGCGTCAAACCACACGTAGAGCACCTTGCCCTCGGCGCCCTCCACGGGCACGGGGATACCCCAGTCGAGGTCGCGTGTCATGGCGCGGGGCTGCAGGTCCATGTCGAGCCATGACTTGCACTGACCGTACACGTTGGAGCGCCACTCCTTGTGTCCCTCGAGTATCCACTCCTTGAGCCACTGCTGATAGTCGCCCAGGGGGAGGTACCAGTTCTTAGTGTCGCGCAGCTCCAGGGGATTGCCGGGATTGTTCTTGTTGGTGGGGTTGATGAGCTCCTGGGGCGAGAGGGTGGCGCCACACTTCTCACACTGGTCGCCGTAGGCACCGTCAGCACCACAGCGGGGGCATGTGCCCACGATGTTGCGGTCGGTCAGGAATTCGCCTGTCACAGCGTCGCAATACTGCTTCTCCACCTTCTCCACCAGTTTGCCGTCGTCATAGAGCTTGCGGAAGAAGTCGGAGGCAAACTTATGGTGTGTCTCGCTGGTGGTGCGGCTGTATACGTCGAATGAGATACCGAAGTCCTCAAACGACTTCTTGATGATGCCGTGGTAGCGGTCCACCACGTCCTGCACGGTGATGCCCTCCTTCTTGGCACGGATGGTCACGGGCACTCCGTGCTCGTCGCTGCCGCCGATGAACATCACCTCGCGTCCCTTGAGTCGGAGGTAGCGCACATAGATGTCGGCAGGCACGTACACGCCGGCCAGGTGTCCGATATGCACGGGTCCGTTGGCATAGGGCAGAGCCGATGTTACGGTAGTTCTCTTGAATGTCTTTTCCATATATATAATGTGTTTCGTTTGTTTTCCGGTGCGAAGTTAGTGTAAATCTGTGGGATAATCAAGAAAAGCCTCCCTTTTTCTTATTCAAACAATAGATTAAGGGCGGGATAAACACAGCGACTAACCGTGGAACAGGGGAGAGGATATGGCTCATGGGGGAGCCCAATAGGGAGATTGTCGAGGAGATGGGGGTGATAAAATATCAATAGAAAAAATACATTATCGCAAGTCATACATGTAAAAAATGTCCTAAACACAATCAATTTCCAATTCTCTGTACTTTTGTCGAATGGTAAAGAACAATAGAATCAATTCCTTTTTGGAGGATGAGGAGAATGATATAGTTGGGTATCGATTTTTTCTGCGTAACACGATGTTACGTTACGCATGAGTATTCTTAGTTTTGAGGCAA
>CALZKW010000074.1 GCA_945788095.1 uncultured Prevotellaceae bacterium
GGTAACTCTAATATAGTTAGTGGGTAACTCTAATATAGTTAGTGGGTAACTCCAATAGAGTTAGTGGGTAACTCCAATAGAGTTAGTGGGTAACTCCAAATGAGTTAGTTTTTAAGTCCTATATACTCATTATTCCAAGTCTCTCCATTCTAACGAATCTGACGAGCTTGCTCATATATGCGAATTATACAAATACAAAATGGTGAGTTAGGAACTCCCGAAACTTAAAATCCTAATAAAGAAACTTGCGTAAAATACTATTCTAATGACCGATATGGGTTTAACAGCGGGCATGCGCTCAACGACGTAAGGAGGTGCCGCTCTCTTCACTCACTCAGCCTGGATTATGAGCTCCAGACCCTTAGGGGCGTGCTATGTGAATCCCGCAACAAGACAATCGTCTCTATAGCCTCCTTTTCACTTCCCCTTTACTCCTTTTTTTACTTCTTGCTCTGTCCCCCGTAGCCTATACAGTCTGTCCTCACAAACTATATGGTTTGTTGCAGCAGCCTATATGGTCTGTTGCTGTAGCCTATATAGTCTGCCTCAGTAGTATGTATTGCGCTGATTGCAGGGGTGTGTATGCTACTCCTGGTTAAACAGCATCTGGGTTATCCGGGGATTCTGCTTGATGGCTATGGCATAATACTTCTCATACTCGGCGGTGTTGTAGAGATTGTAGTAGCAATAGGCCAGGTAGGGCGACACCTCTGCCATGCTCTCTTTGCCTCGCTGTAGGAGGGACATGAAGATAGCAATGGCTCGCTCGAAGTAGCCCGATTCGGCCAGGGCGATGGCCAGTTGCATGTAGGTGCGGTCGGGGTCGTCGCTGAGGGCGATGGCTTGCTGAAAGCATTGCCACCCTTCTGCCTCGTGGTCGTTTTCTATGTAGATGTGTCCGCGCATCACTTGCAGGTCGTTCTGCTTCTCGGGTGGGATGCTCATCAAGGCCTCGTCGAGAGCCTTGATGGCCTTGTCGAGGTGGTGCAACTTGCTCTCTGCAAAACTTATCTGCATCTTGATGCCTGCCTCTTCGGGCGAGAGACCGTTGCTGAGACTTTCAGCCTTGCGCAGCATGACGAGAGCCTCGTCATAGCGTTGCAGGTTGGACAGACACATACCGTTAAGGTAGAAGGGTACGGGGCTTTCGGGTAGTTTCTCTATGAGTTTGTTGAGTAGCGCATGGGCCTCGTCGAAGCGATTGAGCTGGAAAAGGCAGTTAGCCTTGATTTCATTGGCCTGAGTGTCGCTGTCGTCGATGGCCAACACATTCTCGATGCTGTCCAGTGCCTCCTCATACTTCCCCTGGGCAGCCATGGCCTCAGAGAGCATGGTCCAGAGGCGGGGGTTGAAGGCATCCTCGTCGATGAGGCTGTTGAGCCTTCTTTCAGCTTCCTCTCCGTCTCCAGTACGCAGGTAGTAGTCGCACCACGACTGCTTGGTGCGGTCTGCGTCGGGTTCGTAGCCATCGAGTTGTGTGAGCCACTGCTTGGTCAGGTCCCACTGACAATAGTCGGCAAAGATACCCGCGCAATCAAGGGCAAAGTCTGCGAGGTCGCGCTCATCACTCATCTCCTGAAGCTGTGCCTCGAGGTAGGCGTTGGCTGCGCTCTCCTTCTGCTGGCGTATGAGAAGCTCGGCTCTGACAAAGATCACCTCGCGGTCATGCTGGTCGATGATGCCGTCGATGATGCGCTGCGACTCCTCGAAGTCGCCCTTGAACATAGCCTGGCGGGCCAGGAATATCAGTGGGTCTACGGCTCCGGGGTGCAGACTCAGTGCTTGCTCTATACAACTGTTAGCCTCCTCTTCGCGCCCGTTGATCATATAATACTCTGCCACATCGGTCAGTTCGTCGGCATCCATATAGCCGTGTATACCCTGCTCCATCAGGCTTTCATACTTGTGGAGGGTGTCGAGAAACTCAGGTTCCTCGAAGAAGGAAAAATTATTGTCGAGCATGCTTGTATAGGTGTATTAATGACGCAGATTACACAGATTCCGTTCTCATATATCGCCCCGGGCAGGGCAGAGTGACGACGAAATCCGTGTAATCTGCGTCGGTTGATGGTGTGTAGTAAGTATCTGTAGCGGCCTACTTGGTGTCTCTCAGACCCACGGTCTTGTTGAAGACGAGGTGGTCGGGGGTAGAGTCGAGGTCCACGTTGTAGTATCCGATGCGCTGGAACTGCAGGTAGTCCAAAGGCTTGCGTGTGGTGAGCCACTTCTCCACGTATGCCTTGCGCACCTGAAGAGAGTCAGGGTTGAGGAAGGGGCGCATTGCCTCGATGCCGCGCACGTTGTCGTGCTCCTTCGAGTAGTTGGCCACTTCGTCGCGGGGATTCTCCACCAGCCAGAGGCGGTCGTAGTTGCGCACCTCAGCCTCAATGCAGTGGCGGCATGACACCCAGTGGATGGTCTTACCCTTGATCTTCATATTGGCGTTGGCCTCGCCAGTCTTGGTCTCGGGGATGAGCTCTGCATAGATCTCCACGATGTTGCCGTCGGCGTCCTTCTTGCAGCAGTTCTCCTCGGGGCACTGGATGATGTACGAGTTCTTGAGGCGTACCTGCTTGCCGGGGCCAAGGCGGAAAAACTTCTTGGGAGCATCCTCCATGAAGTCCTCGCGCTCTATCCACAGCTCGCGGCTGAACTCTATCTCGTGTGTGCCGTCAGCCTCATTCTCGGGGTTGTTGATGGCGGTGTATACCTCGGTGGCATCCTCGGGAAAGTTGGTGATGACCAGTTTCACGGGGTCTACCACCGCGCTTACACGCAGGGCGCGCTTGTTGAGGTCCTCGCGCAGGGCGCTCTCGAAGAGCGACATCTGATTGAGTGCATCAAACTTGGTATAGCCAATCTTATTGATGAAGGCCAGGATACCCTCGGGCGAATAGCCACGGCGGCGGAAACCGCTGATGGTGGGCATGCGGGGGTCGTCCCATCCGTTGACGATACCCTCCTGGACAAGCACAAGGAGGTTGCGCTTTGAGAGTAGGATGTGGGTGAGGTTGAGTTTGTTGAACTCAGTCTGGCGGGGACGGTTGTCGTCAAGTGGCTTGTCGTCGCCGGCCACCTCCTTGGCCCAATCCACGAAGAGATCGTAGAGGGGGCGGTGAGCCACAAACTCGAGGGTGCAGAGCGAGTGGGTCACACCCTCCCAGTAGTCACACTGTCCGTGTGTGTAGTCATACATGGGGTAGGCGTTCCACTTCGAACCAGTGCGCCAGTGAGGCATATTCAATACGCGATACATGATGGGGTCGCGGAAGTGCATGTTGTCGCTGGCCATGTCAATCTTGGCGCGGAGCACCATCTTGCCAGGCTCTACGTTGCCTGAATTCATCTCCTCAAAGAGGCGCAGGCTCTCCTCCACGGGGCGGTCGCGGTAGGGTGAGTTCTGACCGGGCTGGGTGGGAGTGCCCTTCTGGGCTGCTATCTCCTCAGCGCTCTGCTCGTCGACGTAGGCCTTGCCGCGCTTGATGAGCTCCACGGCCAGGTCCCACAGCTGCTGGAAGTAGTCGGAGGCGTAGAGAATGTCGCCCCACTTGAAGCCCAGCCATTCGATGTCGCGCTTGATGGCCTCCACGTATTCGGTGTCCTCCTTCTGGGGGTTCGTGTCATCCATGCGCAGGTTGCACACGCCGCCATACTGCTCTGCCACTCCGAAGTCGAGGGCGATGGCCTTGGCGTGTCCGATATGCAGATAACCATTGGGTTCGGGTGGGAAGCGGGTCTGCACCTTGCCTCCGTTCTTGCCCTCCTTCAGGTCGTTCTCAATCATCTGTTCGATAAAGTTGAGGCTCTTCTTCTCTGTTGCCTCAGTGTTGGGAGTTGTATTCATCGTGTGTCGCTTGTTGTTATTTTATGCATGCAAAATTAGTAAACTTTTCCTTACCTACTTTATTATAGGGCTCAAAACTTGCCTAAAAACGGCCTAAAATGGCCCAAATTATTGATTTATGTTAAAAAACATGTGTTTTTCTTTTGCTGTGCGAAAAAAAAGCATGATATTTGCAGTGCTTTTATAAGTAACAATCTTTTTACCTTAAAAACTAATACCTATAAAAAGGGCTCCGCCGTGATGGTAGGGCCTTTTTTTATTTTCCTATGGATAAGTGTATAAAAGAACTATTGGCTCAGTGGAAATGAGAGTTTATCTTTCAGAGTGAAAAGTGAAAGAGGAAAAGTGAAAAGTTTGCTACCGCACGGGACCAAACATGACAAGAACGATTAATGGAAATGTCGCGACACGCCCCTTCGGGGGTGCTATGTGAATTCCGCAACAAGACTATCGTCCTTATAACTCCCTTTTTACTTCAAGCCCCGGAGGGGCGTTCTCCCCCACAAACCATAATTTATACCCCCAAACATCCCTTTTCCGCTATCTTATTTGGGCCATAAAAAGTAAGGCTAAGGACTACGGCCTTGAGCCGAGGTCCTTAGCCTTACTTGTCTGTAGAGGATGTGTTAGGCTTCCTCTTGGTGTGCTTCTTCTGAAGGTATGCTGTCGCCCTTGATGGCAGCTGTCACCTTGGATGCTATCTCCTCGCAGAGCTCTGGGTTGTCCTTGAGCAGGGTTACCACCTTGTCGCGACCCTGGCCGAGCTTGGTGCCGTTGTAACTGAGCCAGCTACCAGCCTTCTCGATAATCTTGTTGTCGATGCCCAGGTCGATGACCTCGCCTACGCGGCTGATGCCCTCGCCAAACATGATGTCGAACTCGGCGCGACGGAAGGGGGGAGCCACCTTGTTCTTAACCACCTTCACCTTCACCAGGTTGCCTATCTGCTCGTCGCCGTCCTTGATAGCGGTGCTCTTGCGGATATCGATACGCACTGATGCATAGAACTTCAGGGCGTTACCACCGGTGGTAGTCTCGGGGTTGCCAAACATCACGCCAATCTTCTCGCGCAGCTGGTTGATGAAGATGCACGTGGTCTTGGTCTTGTTGATGCTTGCAGTGAGTTTGCGCAGGGCCTGACTCATGAGGCGTGCCTGGAGGCCCACTTTGTTTTCGCCCATATCGCCCTCGATTTCTGCCTTGGGTGTAAGGGCTGCCACAGAGTCTACCACGATGATGTCGATGGCGCCACTGCGGATCAGCTGGTCGGCTATCTCGAGAGCTTGTTCGCCATTGTCGGGCTGCGACACTACGAGGTCGTCGATGTTGACGCCGAGCTTGGCTGCATAGAATCGGTCGAAGGCATGCTCTGCATCGATGAATGCAGCGATGCCGCCAGCCTTCTGTGCCTCGGCTATGGCATGGATGGCGAGTGTGGTCTTACCGCTACTTTCGGGACCGTATATCTCGATGATGCGGCCGCGGGGGTATCCGCCCACGCCGAGGGCGAGGTCGAGGCTCAGCGAACCAGTGGGGATCACTTCAATGTTGTCCACCTTCTCGTCGCCCATCTTCATCACGCTGCCCTTGCCAAAGTCCTTCTCTATCTTACCCATAGCGGCCTGAAGGGCCATCAGCTTTGCAGACTTCTCGTCGAGGGATTGCTGTTCTATATCTTTCTTTGCCATAATTGTTTGTTGTTATTTAGTCCAACTCGAGGTCTACGTCGTGCAACTCGTGCCAGGGCAGCCCCTGCTTGTTGAGTTCCTCCATGAATGGATCGGGATCAAACTCCTCCACGTTGTGCACACCGGGCTTGTTCCACTTACCGGTGAGGAACATCATGGCACCAATCATGGCGGGCACACCGGTGGTGTAGCTTACGCCCTGCATACCGGTCTCCTCGTAGGCAGCCTGGTGCGAGCAGTTGTTGTATACATAGTAGGTGTGCTCCTTGCCGTCCTTCAGTCCGCGGATGCGGCAACCGATAGAGGTCTCGCCATCGTAGTTCTCGCCCAGGTCCTGAGGATTGGGGAGTACGGCCTTGAGGAATTGGAGGGGAACGATCTTGACGTCCACAGTGCCCGAACCATCAGCCAGAGGAGCCTTGTAGGTCACCTCGTCGATGCGGTCCATGCCGATGTTCTGAATCACCTCGAGGTGGTTGAGGTAGGCCTGACCGAAGGTCATCCAGAAGCGTGCGCGCTTGATGGTGGGGTAGTTGATCACGAGACTCTCAATCTCCTCGTGGTGGAGCAGGTAGCTCTCCTTGGGACCAATGTTGGGATAGTTGAGTGTCTTGTGGATCTCCATGGGCTCTGTCTCGTGGTATTCGCCGTTCTCCCAGTAGAGTCCCTTCTGAGTAATCTCGCGGATGTTGATCTCGGGGTTGAAGTTGGTGGCGAATGCCTTGTGATGGTTGCCGGCATTGCAGTCCACGATGTCGAGATATTGAATCTCATCGAAGTGGTGCTTGGCGGCATAGGCGGTGAAGATGCTGGTTACGCCGGGGTCGAAACCGCAACCGAGGATGGCGCAGAGGCCAGCCTTCTCGAAGCGCTCGCGGTATGCCCACTGCCATGAGTATTCGAAATGAGCCTCGTCCTTGGGCTCATAGTTGGCGGTGTCCATGTAGTTGCAACCGGTCTGCAGACAGGCCTCCATGATGGTGAGGTCCTGGTAGGGGAGGGCGAGGTTGATCACCAACTCGGGCTTGTAGCTGCCCATCAGGGCTACCAACTCCTCCACACTGTCAGCATCCACACGTGCGGTCTTCACGTCTGTACCATATTTCTCGTTGAGCACCTTGGCCAGTGCGATGCACTTGCTCTCGGTGCGACTTGCTATCATTATCTCCGTAAAGATGTGCTTATTCTGAGCCACCTTGTGGGCAGCTACAGTGGCTACACCTCCAGCTCCGATAATCAGTACTTTTCCCATTGCTATGTATTTTGTTTTTATTCTAAAGTCTAATGTCTGTGGTCAACATTCTAAGGTCTGATGACTAAGGTCGTGGGTTGCTGAGTCGTTGTTACAATTCATCCCCCTTGATGCCCATCGCATACATGATGCCATAGCCGAGCAGGGCGTGGTTGATACCCTCTTGCTGTATGGGCTCCATGGTCAGCAGCGTCACCTGCTTGTCCTTGTGCTTGTCGATGAGCTCCAGTATCTTGTCGCCGCCATTGGTCATTTCGGGCACGATGACCACGCGCTTCACATCCTTGCTCTCGAGCACAGCCTCCACGCATTGCACCATCAGCGGGGTGTCAAACATGATGTTGCCTGTGTCAGGGATGCTACTCATGAGAAATTCGCCCACGATGGGGTCGCGGAAGGCCAGTCCGTCGAGCTCCTTCTTCATGATGCCTGGTTCGAAGTATTCCATGGCCTCCTTCTCTGGGGTATGGATGAATATGGTCTGTATCTCATTGTCGCCTTCGGGTATGCCACCGTCGAGGGCGCTGCATACGAGCCATGCGGCGAGGTCAGCCTTGGGTAGGCTTCTGAAGAGCATGTCCTGGAAACCTGCAGTCAGTTCTGCTGCCACACAATCCACATAGTCTGCGTCAATGAGAATGACGTTTCCCTTCATCTTACTTCTTTCCATTGGTCTTTTCCTTTTGAGAGGCAAATATACAAACAATATACTATCTATACAAGAAAAGAACAGAAAAATACATCTCCACGCCCTCAACACATGCTCTCATTGTCCTCCCCGCTACGTCAAGATATCCATCTGTTTTTGCGGTTATCCATCATGTTTTCCTAAGACCCGGGTCTTAGTGTGATGAAACCCGGGTCTTCGCTATACCAGGACCCGGGTCTCAGCGCGACAGAACCTGGGTTTCATTGTAGCAAGACCCGGGTCTTTTTTGAGCCGTTTCCCGTTCATCCATTCACGCTCTCTATAGAGAGAGGAGCGTGACTGAATGAACGGGAAACTCAAACGAGGCCATGTCATCAGTTGGAGCGTATAAGCTCCTCAGTTGGCCAGCAAATATTCGCCAGTTGGCGGGTTCTTTGTGGATATTGTCTGCTCAAATTATGGTTTATGGGGGATATGAAATAAAATATCAATAGATAAAAATATAGAAAGATATATCAGAAGACGTGATATAAATAAAAAGTAAATGGGGATAGAAGGGAAACCGCAACACACCGCGAAGGGACGTGTCGCGGCCTACATCCTTTTATCCTTAGCCCTCTTTTTATTTATTCGCTCCTATTATTTTCGTCCCTTATTTATTTTTATTTATTGATATTTTCTCCCCCGCATCTCCCCGCTAAACTCCAATTTGTCGCACATAAGCCCCCCACTTGGAGTATACAAAAAAGCACCGCCCCAACAAGTTGCGGGGCGGTGCAATGTTTATCTATTCCCACGGAGTGGGGTGGGGGCGATGATTACTCCTCGGGGAGTGACCAATCCTCCTGAGTCTTGCGGATGTAGCTCTGGTAGCGGCGCTTAGCAGCGTCCTTACATGCATCGTAGAGCTCCTGAGCCTGCTCGGGGGCAGCCTTCTTGAGAGAGAGGAAGCGAACCTCGCCCTCGAGGAAGTCCTGGAACTTGTCCCACTGGGGCTCCTTAGAGTCGAGCTGGAAGGGGTTCTTGCCCTCAGCAGCCAGAGCGGGATTGTTGCGCCAGAGGTGCCAGTAGCCACACTCTACAGCCTTAGCCTCCTCGGCCTGGCTCTTGCCCATACCGCCCTTGGCCTTCAGACCGTGGTTGATACAGGGAGCGTAAGCGATGACGAGTGAAGGTCCGTGCCATGCCTCTGCCTCGCGGAATGCCTTGAGGCACTGTGCATGGTCAGCACCCATAGCCACCTGTGCAACGTATACGTTGCCGTAGGTAGCCTGCATCAGACCGAGATCCTTCTTGCCTACGCGCTTACCGTTGGCGGCAAACTGAGCGATAGCACCGATAGGAGTAGCCTTAGAGGCCTGACCACCGGTGTTAGAGTATACCTCAGTATCGATAACGAAGATATTAACATCCTCGCCCGAACCGATGACGTGATCGAGACCGCCGTAACCGATATCGTAAGAGGCACCGTCACCACCGATGATCCACTGTGAACGCTTCACGAGGTAGTGGTCGAGCTCCTTGAGCTGAGCGCAGGTAGCGCAACCCTTCTCTGCACCGGCAGCGATGAAGGGCTTGAGAGCCTCGGCAGCAGCCTTAGAAGCGTCTGCATCGTCCTGACCCTCGATCCATGCCTGAGCGGCAGCCTTGTAGTCGGCGGGAGCCTCGTCGCAAGCGATAACCTCCTCGAGGAGTGACTGGATGCGAGCCTTCATCTTCTTGTTGGCCAATACCATACCCATACCGAACTCGCAGAAGTCCTCGAAGAGTGAGTTAGCCCATGCGGGACCCTGACCCTTGGCGTTGGTGGTATAGGGAGTAGAGGGGATAGAACCAGAGTAGATAGAAGAGCAACCAGTAGCGTTGGCTACCATCTGGCGGTCACCGAAGAGCTGAGAGATGAGGCGTACGTAGGGAGTCTCACCACAGCCGGCGCAAGCGCCTGAGAACTCGAAGAGGGGCTGAGCAAAACCTACATTCTTGGGGCTCTGCTTGATGTCTACGAGGTCCTGCTTGCTGGTCACGTTCTTCACGCAGTAGTCCCAGTTGGCAGCCTCCTTGGCAGCAGCGGCTGAAGAGTCGTCGTAGGCCTTCATGACGAGAGCCTTGCCGCCCTTCTTGGGATTGCCGGGACAGATGTCGGCACAGTTGCCGCAACCCAGACAGTCCTTCACGCCTACCTGCATCACGAAGTGCATGCCCTTCATGGCTGCGGGAGCTTTCATCTCGAGAGTAGTGCCCTCGAAGCCTGCCTTCTCCTCGTCGGTGAGTACGAAGGGACGGATACAAGCGTGGGGACATACGAATGCACACTTGTTACACTGGATACAGTTCTCTGCATCCCAAACGGGTACGAAGCCAGCCACACCGCGCTTCTCGTAGGCAGCGGTGCCCTGCTCCCATGCACCGTCCTCGATGCCCTTGTAAGCGCTGACGGGGAGGTCTGCACCATTCTGAGCGTTGATGGGGCGTACGAGCTGAGAGATGAATGCGGGCTCGTCGCGTACGATAGCCTCATCCTCGGGCAGGTTGCTCCATGCGGGATCTACGGTGAGAGTCTTGTACTCACCACCACGGTCTACGGCAGCGTAGTTCATGTCCACTACGTCCTGACCCTTCTTGCCATACGACTTCACGATGGCCTTCTTCATCTGCTCTACGGCGAGGTCTACGGGGATAACCTCGGTGATGCGGAAGAATGCAGACTGGAGGATGGTGTTGGTGCGGTTGCCGAGACCAATCTCCTGAGCAATCTTGGTGGCGTTGATATAATATACGGTGATGTTGTTGTCAGCGAAGTACTTCTTCACGCTGTTGGGCAGGAAGTTGACGAGCTCCTCACCCTCGAAGATGGTGTTCAAGAGGAACTGACCATTCTTGCGCAGACCGCGGAGTACGTCGTACATACGCAGATAAGCCTGTACGTGGCATGCCACAAAGTTGGGAGTCTTAATCTGGTAGGTAGAACGGATGGGAGTGTCACCGAAGCGGAGGTGAGAGCAGGTGAAACCACCTGACTTCTTAGAGTCGTATGAGAAGTATGCCTGGCAGTACTTGTTGGTGTTGTCACCGATGATCTTCACCGAGTTCTTGTTGGCACCTACGGTACCGTCAGCACCCAGACCGAAGAACTTAGCCTCGAAGATGCCCTCGCCGCCGAGTGCCATCTCCTCCTTGACGGGGAGAGAGGTGTAGGTGAGGTCGTCTACGATGCCCACGGTGAAGTGGTCCTTGGGCTCGGGGAGCTCGAGGTTCTCGTATACGCCGAGGATCATGGTGGGAGTCACGTCGGCCGAACCGAGGCCGTAGCGGCCACCTACAATCTGAGGAGCATTGGTCTTGCCATAGAATGCATCCTTGACGTCGAGCAACAGAGGTTCACCGTTAGAACCGGGCTCCTTGGTGCGGTCGAGCACAGCGATGCGCTTGCAGCTTGCAGGTACAGCCTTGAGGAGGTGCTCTACGCTGAAAGGACGGTAGAGATGTACGCTGACGAGACCATACTTCTTGCCATTAGCGTTGGCGTAGTCGATAGCCTCGCGAGCAGCCTCGGTACCAGAGCCCATCATGATGATGACCTGCTCTGCGTCCTCGGCACCATAGTATGAGAAGAGCTCGTACTTGCGGCCGGTGCGCTCAGAGATGGCAGCCATATACTTCTCCACGATAGCAGGAACGGCATCGTAGTAGCGGTTGCATGACTCGCGGTGAGCGAAGAAGGTCTCGGGGTTCTCAGCCATACCCTTGGCTACGGGGTGCTCGGGAGTGAGCGCACGCTGGCGGAACTCGCTGATAGCCTTCTGGTCTACGAGGTCGCGTACATCGTCGTCCTCAATGAGCTCTACCTTCTGATACTCGTGCGAGGTGCGGAAACCGTCGAAGAAGTTGATGAAGGGCACGCGAGCCTCGATAGAAGCGAGGTGAGCCACAGCTGAGAGGTCCATCACCTCCTGTACAGAGCCCTCAGCGAGCATGGCGAAACCCGTCTGGCGGCATGCCATCACGTCGCTGTGGTCGCCGAAGATACACAGCGAGTGGGTAGCAACGGTACGAGCCGAAACGTGGAATACACAGGGGAGGAGCTCACCTGCAATCTTGTACATATTGGGAATCATCAGGAGCAGACCCTGAGATGCGGTGAAGGTGCTGGTGAGAGCGCCTGCCTGCAGCGAACCGTGTACGGCACCGGCAGCACCGGCCTCAGACTGCATTTCCTGTACCATTACTGTGTCGCCAAAGAGGTTCTTACGACCCTGAGCGGCCCACTCGTCTACATGCTCCGCCATGGGAGATGAGGGAGTGATGGGATAGATGGCAGCTACCTCGCTGAACATGTAGGCTACATGTCCGGCACAGGTGTTACCATCCCATGTCACAAATTTCTTTTCTTTTGCCATAGTAGTATGTTGATTAAAAGTATGTATATTGTATTCTTGTCTGTTGACTGTTGACATCAATAAAGGAATCCGAAGAGCCAGATGGGGATTTGCTTGTCGTGGCCCTTCTGTATGTCGTAGCGCACGTGGTAGACCTCGTTGTTGAGACGTCGTGGCTCCTCGTTGGTGATCTTGAATCGGCGGTCGCCGATGAAGTAAGAGCATGTGCGGTCGCCGATGCTGACGGTGTGCTTAGCCCAAAGAGCGTTGAGGAAGAAGGTTTCCATGAGTGTCTGCTCCTGCACGTTGCGCGGGAAGATGGCATACATCAGGTTGGTGTTGTGCATCATCACGCGGGCGGGTTTCTTGGGGAAGGAGTCTCCACGCTGGTATATCATGTTGAGCAGTCGTGCATCGCTGAGATACTTGATGTAGTTCATCACCGTGGCACGGCTTGTCTGCACATCGGTGGCGAGCTGGCTCACGTTGGGCGACGAAGAGGTGGATGTGGCCAGGCGATAGAGCAGCTTCTTGATTTTATTCAGGTATTTGAGCTCTATCTGCTGTATGAGCAGGATGTCTACCTCTATCATCATGTTCATGGCCTTGAGCAGATTCTCCGAGAAGTTGGTATGCTCGAGGAAGAAGGGGTAGAATCCGTGGTGGAGGTAGGCGCGGAAGTGCTCCATGGGGTCCACCTGCTTGAGGATGTTGGCTGTGATGAGTTCGTGTCGCTCCATGATGTCGTCGAGCGTGTACTTGCGCAGTTGCTTACCGGTGTGGAGGTTGAGGTATTCTCGGAAGGAGAATCCGCGGAGGTTATAGCTCTTGGCGATACCGTTGAGTATGGGATTGTCGTCTTTGAGTCGCATCACGCTACTGCCGGTAAAGACAATCTTGAGGTTGGGGTAGAGGTCGTAGCATTTGCGCAGTTCCTCGCTCCAGTTGGGCTCCTTGAACACCTGGTCGATGAGTAGCACCAGTCCTCCGGCTTCATAAAATTCGCCGGCAAACTCGGATATCGTCTTGCCCTGGAAGTAGAAGTTGTTCATGTTGATGTATAGACACTTCCTGTCGTTGATGTTGAAGTGCTCGCGGGCATACTGCAGCAGGAAGGACGTCTTGCCCACCCCGCGAGTGCCCTTGATGCCTATCAATCGGTCGTTCCAATTGATTTCGTCCATCAGGTCGCGTCTTACCTGAGCCACATTGTGCTCTACCAAAAAGGCGTGTGTTCTGAAAAAAGCGTCTAAACTCACAGTACTTCGTTTGTTGTTACTGCTGCAAAGGTAATCAAAAACTATTAATTGCAAAGCAGAAGTAGCAAAAAAAGTGCAATCGGCATAGCAATTTGTTGGTATACGCTCTCCGGAGACTCGTTATCTGCGCTCCTGCCATTTTATATAATCCTCAAATCCGCAACCGCCCTCATAAGATGACACAGAGGTCAAAAAGGTAG
>CALZKW010000075.1 GCA_945788095.1 uncultured Prevotellaceae bacterium
CTTTTAACTTCCCTTTTACTCCCTTTTTACTTCTAAATCCCCCCCCCTCTCGTCCGTCCGTCCAAAACGCTATATATATGCGTTTTGGACGGACGGACGAGAGGGGGCTTGGTATGTGCTATTGAGGTAGACTGTATATCCTGTTCCGACAGTCTGTATCTGCTGGCCTCAGACTATATATGCTGCAGCGCCTGGATGTAGCTAAACCGCCGCTTCGTTGGCCAACTTCCTACCGGCAGCAGGCAGACGTAGCGAAAACACACTGTTAGGTACCGGTAAAGTATTTTATTGGACAAACGAGCTGACATATGTTGAATCCCAACTGAAACCTTATATCCTGAACATGTATTCACAGGTTCAGCCATTTGACAATAACATTGATGGCTACTTAGGACTCGTAATCCGTGCCGTCTGTAAGCCTTGACCCTTATCGCTGATTACATATAAACCAGCCCCCACAGCTCCATCGCGAGTTGTGGGGGCTTTGTAGGATTATCAGAATCTTACTTCATAGGGCTCCTCGGTGTAGCTGCTGAAGGTAGCTACGGCATCCTTCATCCAATACATCGACATGCCCTCGTCGTTCTCGTCGTAGCCCAGGTCGCGGATGTGGGGCATCTGCTCTAAGAGCGCCTTGCGAGTCTCGTAACGGCTATCATCCACGAGTTCGCAGGTGATGCGCAGCCAGCGACTCACACCATCGAAGGCACAAATCTCTACCTTGGGATTAGCCTTCACCTGGTTGGCAAAGGGTTTGAAGTAGTTGGACTCGATGTAGAGTCGGTCCTCGTAGACACACAGCGAACTGAAGGGGCGCACTCGGGGCTGGTCGCCGTCCATGGTGGCTATGTAGTAGGCAGGACATGCCTGCAGGAATTCTTTTACGCTATTCATTTTCTTATTTGGTAATGAGGTAATTGGTCTATGGATTAATACTCGTTGGTGCCTTCTTCGTAGTCCTCGTCGTAGTCGGAGTAGGTGTCGTCGTAGGTGTCGTCGTAGGTGTCATACTCACTCGTGCCATACTCGTTGTCGTAGGTGTCATACCCACTGGGGTCTGAGTATTCCTCGTACTCTGGGCTGATGGCCTCATAGTCGGGATACTCCTCGTAGCCGTAGCTCTCGTGCGAGTCGTGATACTGCTCGCGGGCACGCTGTTCGAGGTTGGATGGGCGCGACACCTCGAAGACCATCGAATCGGTCACAGCAGTGGTGTCTGTGGTGTCAGGCTCCGCCACGGGGGTGGCCACCACGGGCGGTGTGATGACGCGAGTAGTGTCGCCTGTCATACCCGAGGTACGCTCCCTCGGCTTCTTGTACTGTATGTAGGCATAGGTGCCAACGCCGCAGATGAGAATGCTGAATAGCAGCACGATGCAGATGGTGAAGAAGGCCGTGCTGTCAGAGGGCTTCTCTGGACTGTCCGCCCCATACATGGTCGTGTCGTCGTTGTCCTCGATAGGGTCGACACGGGCAGGCTGGTCGCTGGCATCAGCAGCCTCGGCAGATTCTTCGCCCTGCTCCTCGGTATCGTTGTAACCTTCGTTGTCGGCGGGGGTGGTAACCACGGGAGCCGACTCCACCTCTGTGTCGTCTGTGGAGGAGGCGGGGGCGGGTTCAGCCTCCTCCTTCCTTTGTGCAGTCTCCAGGGCCATCTTGTAGCCAGTCTCGTTGCGGCCTCCGCACTGGGGGCAAAATATCTCATCGATGGGGATGAGCTTGCCGCAATGTTCGCAGTTGATCAGTTTCATAATACGACTATTTTCTTGCCTCCCTTCACTACGATACCCTTGGGCATGCGTGCCGTGCTAACCCTGCGTCCGCTCAGGTCGTAGGTTGCTGCGGTAGTGATGGGGGTATGGATGGCATCGATGGCTGTCTCATTGGCTGCATAGATGCACACCTCGTCGAGGAAGAAGCGGTTGTTGCTCGATCCTGCTGCCTCGAAGGTGATGGTGAATCCGGGCTGGGCATCGGTGATGTCGATGCGGTAGGTGGTCCATTCCTGCTGAGTCAGGGTGATGGTGGTCTGCGAGAGTGTGCCCTTACTGATGCTCAGGTTGATGGTCTCATTGTCTGAGCCCCATGCTGCGGCCATAAATTCGAGCACGAGGTGACCGCTGGCTGCAATGGGTGGTGTGGTGGCAGAGCCCTTGCGCGAACCGGTGCCGAGGCGTACACACTGTGCGCCGCCGCTACCGCTTGTGAAGTCCCAATCGCCGTTGTCGGCACCAGAGGTTGAAGCATTGGCGATGGATCCGCTCCACTTGCCGTCGTTGCCACCCGTGCCGTCTATCTCGTCGAACGACTCGTACCATATCATCTGGCCGGGCTCTACGTCGGGGTTGCTGGGATCTGATGGATCTGTAGGCTCCTCGGGATCGGTGGGATCGGTGGGTTGATCGGGGTCGATGGGAGCGCTGGTGTAGGGATTGACATAGTCGTCTACGGAGAAGGCCACGGTCTTCCACTCACCCCAGATATACTCCTCGAGTCCGGGGAAGTCGATGAATGGGTTGCGGTTCTTCTGATAGCTATACACGGCCTCTATGCGGTCGGTCTCCTTCTGGCTCACCTGGTCTTGCTCAGACCACTCCATAAGCAGATTTTCGGCCCACTGCGAGAAGGCGTGATACTTGCTGCCCGAGAGCATGCCGGAATGCCACGACGACACCTGGTTCTCGTAGCAGGTCACCATATAGAAATAGCTGCGTGCCAGGTCGCCCTTGTAGATATCGTTGGGCTCAAACACCTTGTCCTCCTGGCATCCCCACTGACGCATCTGCTGCGAAGGACTGCCCAGTTTGCTGAATCCCTGGTTGCTCTGGTAGGTGACCGAGCCCACATAGCCGAAGCAGTAGTTGGAGCGCATGCCATTGACCTTGCCGTCCGAGGGGTAGAGGTGGTAGAGGTCGGTATACATAGGTGTACCGTCGTTAAACCAGCTCTTGGGGAAGGAGTGCTCGCGGTTGTAGACGTCGCCCTCTTGGCTATACGAACCGGCCTGGTCGGTGCCGAATCGGTAGTTGGTACTGCAGCTGTAGATGTCCCACACCTTGCCGTCCTCGCGGCAGTCAGTGTCTCGGAAGGCATCCCAGAGTGCGCTGTAGGATAGTGCGGTGTGCTGATTGATGATACTGGCCAGGGCCGTCTTGAGGGCCTCTCCCTTGAGGCCGTCTGCACGGCTGTAATAGCTGCTCTTGTTGAATGCCGCGGCCTGCAGTATCAGCGCCACGGTGAGCATGAGTGATGTGAGAGATAATCTTGCTTTCATCTTGTTAAGTAATTTGCGGAATGCAAAATTACGACATTTAATCGAACAACAAAAGGAAAATGAGTGTGAACCATTAATTATCTGCTATCAGTGAAGAATAAATTAGTAGAAACTTTGTGTGAGATGTTTAATATTTTTCCGTTCGTTCCGTTGTTCCCCATCTCCCCCATAAACACCAATTTGGTTTGAGCAAAGACAAAGGAGCCAAAAGGATGTTAGTCTCTTTGACTCCGTGATAGACCCTTATGGTATGGGGGCTTTATCTTCTCCTCTTCCACCACATATAGTAGCCGGTGAGGGGGAGGGCTGTGCCTATGAGGCAGGCCACAAAGTAGATGGCCTGACTGGTGACACCGCCCCATGTGCCAGTGTGGAGTGAGAAGATGGTTCCGCGAACTCCGTCTGCGCCAACGATGGGCTCGAGGAGGGCGCTGACCATGGTGCGACATACGGGGAACGACCATGTGAGGCCCGTGACTGAGATGATGAGCAAGACGAGCATCGACCAAAAGCCGAGGCTGACGTGGGTGTCGTAGAGCAGGCGGCGCAGGCCCTTGGAGGTGGCCACGCGCAGTCGGTTTGACAGTGCCTTGCGTGTGCGGGGCCACCAGAGGTAGAGACCCGTAAGGAGGTCGATGACAAACATGATGACGGTCACGCCCGTGATGGTCTTGCCCAGAGTGCGTTCGCCGCGATTGGCTGGCGCATCGAGCAGCCAGCGATGGAGCTTGAGCGTGGCGGCAAAGAAGGGAGCCTTCTTGGGGTGGGGGCGCTTCTTCACGTCGCTGCCCTTGGCGCCCTCTGCTGCAGGATGGGGCTCAGAGCTGCGTGCCTCAACCACCTCAGTGCGGGGTACGTTGTATTCTGGATAAAACAATGCTGTAAGAGGCTTCTCCAGCACAAGGATAGCGCCTGTGATACAGATGATGCTCATGACAATGCCAAATGGCAATGCGAGCCAAAGATGAATCTTCTTCATAATATTTGCGTGTGTGTTGTATGTGGTTATATAACGCAATATTCCTCACATCCCACAACACTCCCTTATGGGGCTTTTATTCCCTTGAAGAGGAATATCATAGCGGCCACGTCAGAGGAGACGTTGGTGAAGTGCCCATTGTCTACCAGGCCCATATAGGAGCCCGAATGGTCGTAAATTCTCTGTCCGTATCCCGATACAGCTATCAGGCATACGATAATGAATGATAATAGTCGGTTCTTAATGATAATCGTGCACGGACCCGTTTTAGGACTGGTGCCCTCTCCGTGCGGCTATAGTAACCTGTTAATCAGATACGATTCTGTTTCTCGCGTCCGCTACCTCTTGATAATCCTCACGAATGCCTCATAAGATGCCTCTATCCGCGAGAGTTCGTAAGGCTGGAGGCAGAGCGAGAAGGTGCCCTTGACCTCATCGAGGCCGTAGAGTGTCTTGAGGAGCGAGGCCATGTTGTAGCTCATGCCTGTGCCCACCTTCTGCAGGTAGTAGGCGGTGCGCACCAGGAAGGCATGCTCGTGCTCGAGGTAGTGGAGGGTGTGGAGCAACACGAAGTAGGATGCCGGGGTGTGCACCTTGACCAGATAGCCCACGCGCAGTTTGGCGTCGTCGACACCGAGGAGTGCAAACAGACGGCTTATGTGGTCGGGGTGGGAGAGTGTGGGCAGAAGGGCCGCCAGGGTCTTCTGGGTGTCCACGGCATTATGGCTGAGTTGAGCCAAGAGGCGCTGTAAAGGTGCACTCTCGAGGGGCAACGAAGAGCCGGACTGGCCGTAGCGCACCAGGAGGGCCTTGAGCAGAGTGCCCAGAAAGGCACGCGAGTTGTAGACCACGAGATGCTCGAAACAGGCGAAGAAGTCGACGTCGGCCAGGGCGGGTATGTAGCGCTCCCCGATCATGTAGCCCGCCGTGCGGAAGTTGCTATTGCTCAGTCCGTCGAGATAGGCCGTCAGGGCCTGGTAGTCGAGGGAGAGAAAGAGCGCCTTGAGCCTGACGTTGATTGCCGGACTATAATGCTTGTCGGTAATCATGGGCGATTACTGCACCTTGCAATTGACGTACTGTTTCATCAGGGCTATCACCTCCTGACGCTCCTCGCGGGTGAGGTCGGGAGTCGCCTCCAGGGGGTAGGGCAGACCGAGCTTCTCGTACTTCACCTTGCCCATGGTGTGGTAGCCGAGTATCTCGACACACTCCACCACACTATACTGTGCGATGTACTGTGCCAACTGAGTGAGGCGCTCGGTGTCGTGGGTGATGCCAGGCACGACCACATGGCGTATCCACGTGGGTTTGCCAATCTCCTGCAGGTAGTCGAGCAGACGCTGGTTGTTGGTGCGCTCCACACCGCAGTATGACTTGTGCATGCTGTCGTCGAGCGTCTTGATGTCGAGCAATACGAGGTCGACATGTTCCAGGAGGGCTTTTACCTTGTCATTGAAGATGGCACCGCTGGTGTCGAGGGCCGTGTGGATGCCCTGCTCGTGGCACATGCGGAAATACTCGGCCACGAAGTCGGCCTGCATGAGGGGCTCTCCACCAGTACAGGTCACACCACCGGTCTTGATGAAATTCTTGTAGCGCAACGTCTCCTCGAGCAACTGCTGGGGCGTCCACTCATACTGCACGGGCGACTTGATATCCCAGGTGTCGGGGTTGTGGCAGAACTGACAACGCAGGGGACAGCCCTGCAAGAAGGTTACAAAACGGATGCCTGGCCCATCCACGGTGCCAAAACTCTCTAAAGAATGTATTCGTCCTATCATAATCTTATTCTTTGTTTCTCCATGCCTCCCATGCAAGGGAGGCATGGAGCGCTATGTTATTACTTTACTTAATTTGTGATAATATATAGAAGATTAGCGAGATACGCGTACACCTCTCACACTGAGGCCATAGAAGCGGTTGAGGGCACTTGCATTTGTATCGTCGTAGGTGAGGCTGAACATGTTACGCCACTGACCACCCCAGAGTGTGGTTGCCGCATCGTCCTTGGGATAGAGTGTATCAGCATCGCCCATGTAGTAGCGGGTGAGCTCCAAGCCATAACCGCTCTCAGCTGTATTGCCGGTGTAAATTTCGTATGTGTTCCAATAATATAATAAGGTATAGATGCTTCATCGGTCAAAATCCTTATTAATGATGTCCATGTATTCGTCATAACTGATGTGGCGTCCTCCCATGGTGCGTAGGTGGGGCGTCTCAAACTGACAGTCTATCATCACGCCGCCCAACTGACTGATGGTGTGGGCCAGGTGGATGAGAGCCAGTTTGCTGGCACTGGGCACAAGCGAGAACATACTCTCGCCAAAGAAGCAGCGCCCAATGTTGACACCATAGAGACCACCCACAAGGCGCTCGCCCTCCCACACCTCCACACTGGCCGCAAAACCCTGCCTGTGGAGTTCGGTATAGGCCTTCACTTGTTCGGGCCCAAGCCACGCACCCGGCATGTCGATGCGCAACTCGCTGCAATGCCTGATAACCTCCTCGAAGGCCGCATTTATGGTGCAGTGGTATTTGCCCTTATTGATAAGCGAACGCATCGAGTGTGACACGTGTATCTCGTCTGCAAAAATGACAAAGCGATCCATGGGGCACCACCACTCAATGTACGGATTCTTGTAGTCGTACCATGGGAATATACCATTGGAATAGGCCAGCAGCAGACGGTCTATGCTGAGGTCTCCACCCACAGCAAATATTCCCTCCGGTTCGCCCAACCGAGGGTCGGGGAAGCTGATGCTATTGTCATCGAGTTGGAAGATCATATACAACTAATTTTATCATGTTGCCACTCCGCGTCGAGCGACATTATTTCTTTACTTAGTTAACCCTTGATTTCCACAGAGAGATGCTCGCCGTCACCGAGTGCAACCCTCGCCACACCTCCCTGGGCAAGGCCACCATAGAGGATAGCCTGCATGAGTAGGGGAGTGAGGTGGTGCTGGATGGCGCGATCCATCTCACGTGCTCCATACTGACGACTAAATCCCTTGTCAAGCAACCAGTTGCGTGCATCTTCTTCAAGCGACAGTGCAACATGCTTCTTCTCCAGTTTCTTCTCGAGCTGACGCAGTTTTTTGTCAAGGATGAGCGATGCCATGTGGCGGTCCATATCATGGAATACAACGGTAGACGAGAGGCGATTGAGAAACTCAGGCTTGAAGATACGCTTCACCTGGGTCAGCATGGCCTGGCCAGCCGTTATTCCACCGCCAAATCCCACCGAGGCCTGGGCGGCATGCTGCGCACCGGCGTTGCTGGTCAGGATGAGCATTACGTTGCGGAAGTCCGCCTTGTTGCCTTTGTTGTCCGTGAGGCGTGCATAGTCCATCACCTGGAGCAGGATGTTGTAGATGTCGCTGTGGGCCTTTTCAATCTCGTCGAGCAGTAGCACACAGTTGGGGGTCTTGCGAATGGCATCGGTGAGCAATCCGCCGTCGTCGTAGCCCACATAGCCAGCGGGCGATCCAATGAGTTTGGCCACTGTATGCTTCTCCGTATACTCGCTCATATCGAAGCGCACCAAGGGGATGCCCAGCCGCTCAGCCAGGGTGCGTGCCACCTCTGTCTTGCCCACACCAGTGGGTCCCACAAAGAGCAGACTACACATGGGCTTGTCGTCGTCCGTGAGTCCTGCCTTGGCCATCTCTACGCTGCGCACCACGGTGTCGATGGCCTCGTCCTGACCATATATCACGGCCTTCATCTCGTCGGCCAGCGAGGCCAGACGCTTGTTGTCGGCACTGGCCAGGGCCTCGGCATTGACCTTGCAGATGCGTGTCAGTATGCCGTCCACCAACTGGCGGTCCACCAACTGCGTCTTGCATGCCACCTGTTTTCCCCTGTAGAGTCGGGTGGTGGGGTGGAGTTCGCGGTAGGCTCCTGCCTCGTCGATGATGTCGATGGCCTTGTCGGGTTGGCATCGCTCAGCTATGTAACGGCTGCTGGCCTCCACGACATATTCCACCACGCCTTCGTCGTACTTCACACCATGGTAGGCCTCAAACTGGGGCAACAGTCCATGGAGTATCTCAACGGTCTCACTCTCGGATGGTTCGTCGATGTCAATCTGCTGAAAACGATGCACAAAACTCTGTTTCTTCGAGAGATACTTCTGGAGTTCCTTATGTGTAGTAGAACCCACAATGCGCAGTTTCTCGCGCTCCATGTAGGGCCTGAGTATCTGCGTGGCGTCCATGCCGCCCTCGCCGCTCTGACCCGCTCCGATGAGTACGTGTATGTTGTCAAAGTAGACGATAGCTTCGCCCTCGTGCTCGATGCCATCCATCACGGCCTTGAGGCGCTTCTCCATCTCGCCCCTGAACTGTGCTCCGGCCATGATGCCTCCCATGTCTACCTCGTACACCTTGTGGTCCTTGAGTCGAGCGGGCACCTGACCCTGACGCAGACGAGAGGCCAGACCGCGCATCAACGCCGTCTTGCCCACACCGGGTTCGCCCACGTGGAGCACGTTGTGCTTCTGCTTGCGGCACATCACCTGTATGGTGCGCTCCAGTTCCTGCTGGCGACCAATAAAGGCGGGCCCCGCCGCATCGTCGTCGTCACTCAGGCATGTCACATAGGCACGCCATGCCTCTTCGACGTCAGCCATGCTGGCATCCTGCTGCTTCGAGTAGTTCTCGTAGACGGCCCCCAGAAAGTCTGCCAGGTCGCAGGTGAGGTGCTTCACGAGCAGGTGGCGTGCCTGACTTTCGCGTAGGTGTAGCATGGCGTTGACCACATGGGGCACATCGAGCACGTCAGCCTCAGCATGGATGGACGTACTGGCTGCCTCCTGCATCATTTGGTCAAACTGTACGGACCCGGTGAGTTGGTATTCCACATTGTCGGGTACGTGTTCCTGTGTATTCAGATAGTTGGTCAATTGTTCGGCAAAGGCTCTGTGATCAGCTCCGCCGGTGATGACCAGCGCCTCTACGAACTCAGGTTGCTGCATGAAGGCCAGCAGCAGGTGCTCCGGACAGAGGTATTCGGCCCGTGCCTGAGTGGCCATATAGATGGCGCGCTTTATGGCTGTATCAAATTTCTCTGATTCTTTCATTCTGCGGGTTGGATAGTTAGTTTGAGCGGATACCCCTCGTGCTTGGCCATATTGGTGGCCTTGCGCTGCTTGCTCGCGGCTATGTCATATGAGTAGACACCAGCCACAGCCTGGCCATCGCAATGCACCTTCAGCATCAGGGCCTCTGCCTCGGTGTCATCCTTAAAGAAGACGGTCTTGAGCACCATCACCACAAATTCCATGGTGGTGAAATCATCGTTGTGAAGTATCACCTTGAAGCGTCGCGGTTCGTCCACATTATCTCGCTGCCGCTCTTTGATTGTATCCTTAGTTTGTATTTGCTCCATCAGTAAATAAACATAATGTTGATTATATCCATAATCCACAAGTTCACAATATGACCTGCTTTGTATGGTAATGTGTGCAAATGTAGTCAAAAAATCGTGATTAATCCCACACCATTCACTATTTTATCCTATATTTGCAGTTAGAATACCGGATTTATCGGATACGGATTTGACAAAGAAATGCATAACATACCTAAAACTAAGTAAGACATGAAAAAGGAAGATCTCAACAAATGGTGGTCTGGACTGACCGTTACCCAGAAGGAGCATATAGCAAGCAAGGTGGTGTCGAAGCGCGATGGCACCCCCACGCAGATACACTATCCCGCCTGCACCGTGGTGTGGAACGAACTGAGCGACGAGCAGCAGGAGTTCATTCACGACCACTGCACCGACAAGCACGGCATGATACTGCCCGAATGGCAGGAGGGCGACACCTACAGCTACTAAGGCTCCGGACGCCCCTGGCATCCCCTGGTCAATCCTGCACTCAACGTATCCTTGTATACAACATATACGCATTGAGATAAGCACCCCGTAGGGCTCAAGTCCTTACGGGGTGCTGCCATTTACGCTGAGATATATGGTCCAGAGCGACAGAAGGTATATCCTACCGCCACAGACTGTATACTCTGTGAGCACAGACTATATATGCTATCTTGGAAGTTGGTATATGTGGGTAAATTATGGTTTGTGGGGGAGATTGATGAACAACGGAACGAACGGAAAGCCCCCTCTAACTCCCCCAAGTGGGAGAATATCTGATGCGCGGCTACGAATAAATAGCGAACACCTGGAACGCCAACAAAGACATTCGCCTTCCAGGCGATTGTATCGACAACGAAATTTGCATTGCTTATGTCAACTTATGGTCAGCTATACTCATATCACTTCGTGCCTTCGTGTGATTTATATTTTTCCGTTCGTTCCTTTGTTAAACCATCCCCGCATCTCCCCCATAAACTCCAATTTCATCTCCTTGATAGTGCTCGAATACGGGAAATGTTGTATATTTGCAACTATAATATAATGTATATAACAAGACAGAAGCTATGATCACACTCCGCGAACTATACCGAATCGGACAGGGACCCAGCAGTAGCCATACGATGGGACCACGCAAGGCGGCACTCACCTTTCAGGAGCGCTACCCTGATGCTACACACTATGATGTGACTCTCTACGGATCACTGGCCGCCACTGGCAAGGGGCACATGACGGATGCTGCCATCCTGCACGTGCTGGGCCAGGAGAAGACTACTATTATCTGGGAGCCCAAGACCTTCCTCCCCTTCCACCCCAATGGCATGTCCTACGTGGCCACACTCAGCGATGGCACCAAGAGCGAGCCTTGGACCGTATACAGTGTCGGAGGAGGAGCCCTGGCCGAGGAGGGCGTACCCGCCAAGGAGTTCGAGAATATCTACCCCATGAGCCATGCCAGCGAGATACTCGACTGGAGCCTCCAGACGGGTAAGAGCTATTGGGAGTACGTGCAGGACTGCGAGGGCCCAGAGATATGGGACTTCCTGCGCGAGGTATGGAACGTGATGAAAGCCAGCGTGGAGCGCGGACTGGAGCACGAAGAGGTGCTGCCCGGTGGTCTCAACCTGCGACGCAAGGCCGTGAGCTACTACACCCGTGCTGAGGGTTACCAGGCCAGCATGCGCAGCCGCGGACTCATCTTTGCATACGCACTGGCCGTGAGCGAGGAGAATGCCTCGGGAGGCGAAATCGTGACGGCTCCCACCTGTGGCTCGTGTGGCGTTTTGCCCGGTGTGCTCTACCATCTGTGGAAGAGCCGCAACATACCCGAGACACGTCTGCTCAGAGCACTTGCCACAGCAGGTCTCTTCGGTAATATCGTGAAGACTAATGCCAGCATCAGCGGTGCAGACGTGGGATGTCAGGGCGAGGTAGGTGTGGCATGTGCCATGGCTGCCGCGGCGGCTACACAGCTCTTCGGTGGCACCACGGCACAGATTGAGTATGCGGCAGAGATGGGACTCGAGCACCACCTTGGCCTCACATGCGACCCCGTGTGCGGCCTCGTGCAGATACCCTGTATAGAGCGCAATGCCTACGCTGCAGCACGCGCCATGGACGCCAACAGTTATGCCATGTTTACCGATGGCATGCACCGTGTCAGCTTCGACAAGGTCGTTGAGGTGATGAAGAAAACCGGTCATGACCTGCCCAGCCTCTACAAGGAAACCAGCGAGGGCGGACTGGCCAAGGGCTATAAGCAGATGTGGAATAAGGTGCACTAATGAACAGTAGATACGACATACCATCCCGACTCCATGACCAGGACTTGGGATGGTTTTCTTTACGCCTCAATCCGCGGGCCAAGCGCTACATCGTACGCATCGACAAGCATGGGGAATGGCTCATGACCGTGCCCCCTATGCAGACCAAGGCCGACGTGGTGCGCACCATCGACAAGATGCGGGAGGACCTGAGGAAGCATCGCGCAAGGTTGGAGCACAAATTGCCCCACCACATCTTCGACACCACGACCTGCATCCACACGCCCACATTCCGCATGAGACTGGAGCGGGGCAAGACGGATGGCATCAAGGGTAGCATCAAGGTGGAGGGAGGCGTGGGCCACCTCTCGGTCTATGTAGACGAGCGTGTGGACATCACATCGCGTGGAGCACAGGATGCCATAGAGCGCCTCTGTGTGCAGGGACTGCGATTCACGGCACAGCGCATACTCCCACCACGCCTCATGACTCTGGCCAAACAATACGGTCTAAGTATCAATAAGGTGGGCATCCACAACACCACCTCGCGATGGGGCAGCCGGAGCAGCAAGGGCAACATCAACCTGAGCCTCTACCTCGTGCTCCTCCCCCACCATCTGCAGGACCACGTGATGAAGCACGAACTCACCCATATCCTCCACATGGACCACAGCGAGGCCTTCTGGCACCAGCTTGACATCCTCTGCCAGGGGCGTGCCAAGGAGGAGGACAAGGAGATGAGCAACTACCGCATCAACCTCCGCCACTACCTGCGGGAATGCTCTGAATGAGATTGTCACGGCACAACAATACCCCTACCCTACTGTTTACATACCGAACACGACCTTGTAATGGTCTGCTTTCTTCTCTATCTTCATGGGATAGGCACGCGACGAACTGGGCATGCGCCACCACGTCCGCACTTCATCACTATTTTGCGCCATAATATAGCGCAGAATGAAAATCAATGAGTTACGTAGAAAAGATGGGTGACTTTGGGTGACGCATTGACGAAGTCAGGACGTGGTGAGGTTGTACATCCTCCCGAGGAGCAAGAAGTCGTACAGATAGCTCTGGAAAAGGCCGGCGTAACTCAACCGATGGAGTTTGATGAATACTATTGGTGTCCGGGAAAATTATAGGTTAACATATAACTCGCTGGTAATATATTT
>CALZKW010000076.1 GCA_945788095.1 uncultured Prevotellaceae bacterium
ATCTGATATATATGAGTTGGTCCATCTGATATATATGAGTTGGTCCATCTGATATATATGAGTTGCCCCATCTGATATATATGAGTTGCCCCATCTGATATATATGAGTTACCTCATCTGATATATATGAGTTGCCTCATCTGATATATATGAGTTGCCCCATCTGATATATATGAGTTACCTCATCTGATATATATGAGTTGCCTCATCTGATATATATGAGTTGTCTTGTTTGATATATATGGAACGCTTCGTTTGATATATATAAGGAACGCCTCAACTGATTATTGCAGTCCCTATTTTTCATCTCGCACAGCTATGCGGGCAATAAAAGGCGAGGATATGCGTTACATTAGTTAGATAAACAGAAACGACATAGCATGATCATACTGATTTGCCTTCTTGTCAGTCTCCTCTCATCGGGCCTGCTTACAGCGGTGCTGATGCGATGGTTGCTGCAGTATTGCTACAAGCGAAACCTCTTTGACATCCCCAATGAGCGCAAGATGCACCGCAACAACATACCCCGCCTCGGGGGTGTTGTCTTCGTGCCCTGTGTGGCTGTGGGGCTTTCGCTGGGCCTCTTTGTGATGCTCCACACGAGCGCTATACCCGACCAACTCAAGATGAGCACCATACTGCTTGGTTGCGGACTGCTCGTCATCTACCTCATTGGCCTGCTCGACGACCTGCTCGGCCTGGCTGCCGGACTGAAGTTCTTTGTGCAGTTTCTCGCCTCGTTGTCATTCCCCATGGTGGGCCTTTGCCTCAACAATCTCAATGGCCTTTTTGGCATCTACGAGATACCCTTTGCCGTGGCCTGTCCGCTCACCGTCTTCCTGGTCTTGTCGGTGGTCAATGCTGTCAACATGATAGACGGCATCGATGGCCTCTGCTCGGGACTCAGCATGATGGCCCTGGTGGTCTTTGGCTACTTCTTCTATCAGGAGGGTCTCCATGTGTTCTGCCTCTTTGATGCAGCCCTTGTGGGCACGTTGCTTGTCTTCATGTGCTTCAATCTCTTTGGCACAGTGGAGCGCCGCACCAAGACCTTCATGGGCGATAGCGGCAGTCTGATGTTGGGCTTCGGCCTCTCTTACATGGGTCTGAAACTGAGTGTTACGGGTGGCATCGTGGCTCCCCCTGCCCAGGGAGTGCTCATCCCTCTGAGCGTTCTCTTCATCCCCGTTGTCGATATGGCCCGTGTGTCGGTGATGCGTATAGCCCGTGGCGTGCATCCCTTCCACCCCGACAAGACCCACATCCACCACCTCCTGATGCAGGCAGGACTCTCGCAGCGCCGCAGTCTGCTTGTGCTGCTCTGCTTCAATGGTCTCGTCATTGCCCTCAATATGATGCTGTGGCAGTGCTCATTGTCGCTCAATTGGATATTGCTGCTCGACCTTGCGCTCTATGCCCTGATGGTCTTCACGCTCTGCATGCTCAGAAAGGAGGCCTAAGCCATGCGACGAGTTGCTCTGATAGCCGCCTTGATGTGGGGCGCATCGTGTGGTGCAGCGCGCCATTATCTCTTTGAACGTGGCACGAGTCGCTACACCATCGTGGTGCCCAGCCATGCTTCGCCCTCAGAACGAACGGCGGCTCAGGAGCTGCAGCACTACATCAAGGAGGCAAGTGGTGTCACCCTGCCCATATCCACCCATGCCGCCTCACCCATGGTCCACATCGGGTGGACTGCCTCGGTGGGGGCGCCACGCCCTGGCGACCACGACCAGAGCTTTACCTACGAGACCCGCAACGGTTCGCTCTATATCTATGGAGGCAACCGTTGGGGCACGATGTATGGCGTCTATGCCTTTCTGGAAAATGAGATGGGCGTGAGATGGTATCACCCCGAATGCACCGTGGTACCCCAAAGACAGCGCCTCGACATCTCGGCTTTGCACCGTAGCGAAGCCCCTGCATTCAGCAACCGATACCTTCTGACCTACGATACACAGGCCGACCCCGTGTGGTGTGCACACAATCGCCTCAATGAGGCCTACTCGCTGCGCACCAATGTCCACGGAGGGCAGACATCGGTGTGTGGCATGCATACCGCCATGACCCATGTAGACCCCGAGAAACACTTTGCCAAGCATCCCGAATACTACAGTCTGCGTGATGGACGGCGTCAGCACAAGCGTGGCCAGCTCTGCCTGTCAAACCCCAAGGTGGTCGACATCGTGACGCAGTCGCTGCTGCAGACCATCAAGGAGAAACCTGGCTATTGGGCCTACGATGTGTCGCAGGCCGACAATACGAACTACTGTCAGTGCAGTTCGTGCGCAGCCCTGGCCCAGCGCTATGACGGTCAGTCGGGACTGATGCTGTGGTTTGTCAATCAGGTGGCCGACCGTGTGGGCAAGGTCTACCCCGAGGTGCGTCTCATCACCTTTGCCTATCAGTATACACGAAGTGCTCCGCGAGGCATCGTGCCCCGGGGCAATGTGGTGGTGCGTCTGTGTGATTACGAATGCTGTTTCCGTCACGCGCTTGCTGACAGTAGCTGCAAGCACAATCAGGCCTTTGCCGCAGATATCAAGGCGTGGCAAAAGCTGACGGACCAGATATATGTGTGGGATTATGTCACCAACTTCTACAGTTATCTCTTGCCCTTCCCCAACCATGACGTGCTGCAGCAGAATGCAGCATTCTTTGCCCGCCACCATGTGGTAGGACTCATGGAGGAGGGGGCGCACAATGCCCCGTGGGGGGAGTGGTCGGCACTCAAGGGATGGATGTTGGCGAGGCTCTTGTGGAATCCCAATCAGGACTCCGGGGCCTTGATGCATGAGTTTTGCCTGGCCTACTACGGCAAGGCGGCTCGCGATGTGGAGCGCTACTTAGACTTGTGTAAGCGCCAGATGGGAGATGCCCATCTTGTGCTCAATGGTGAGCGCTACGACCGTGTGTGTTTCGGCAAGGACTTCATCAGCCAGGGTCGCAGCATCCTCGATGGAGCCTTAAGGCGAGTCGCAGGGGATGCCCTCACGGAGAAGCGCCTCAGCCGTCTCTATGCTCAGCTGCTCTTTCTGCAGGTGAGCCAGCGCCCTGTGGAGTCGCGTATGGATGGCAGTTATCAGCGCCTTGTGGACCTGCTCAAGGCCGACCCTACACGCATTGGTGAGGGATTCAAGACGCTTGAGGATTTTCTCAAGCGTGAGCATGGACTGGGTCAGTCGAACACGATATGCTCTGTGTTGGGGTATCCCCAGATGAAGCCAAACTTCTTCCAGTACTTCATGTGGCTTAATATGAAGATTTTTGCAAACTTCTTGTCGGTGCGTGCTCTGCGCGAACCCTCGTACTTCATGCACACCTGGGGGCAGTATACCACCTGATAGCCTGCCTGCCAGATACGTGTACACCAGTCGATGTCCTCGGCATACATGAAGTAGGCATCGTCCAGTCCGCCCACTTTGTCGTAGACTTCGCGCTTCACCATGATGAAGGCACCGATGACGCAGTTCACAGTCTGTGTCTTCGAGTAGTCGAAGTCGCTGTTGATGACCGACACCTTGCGGGTGAATACTCTGCGTATCTGGCGTGTGAAGAATCGCCAGGGAGTGACGAAAGAGCGGCAACTGTCCTGTATCTCTCCGTCGTAGCCCACAAACTGGGGGGCGACGGCTCCCACCTCGCTATGTTCGGCCAGGAAGCGGGAGAGCACGGAGAGCGATCCCTGGAGTTTCACATCGGGGTTCATGATGGCCAGGTAGTCGCCCTTGGCTATCTTGAGGCCCTGGTTCATGCCGTATGCAAAACCGCCATTCTGCTCATTAAACGACCATCTGGCCTCGGGCATCGCCCTAAGTATCTCCTCCTGCTTCTCCTTAGAGTAGCATGAATTGGAGGATACGATGAGCTCGGTGTCGCTGCAGGTTGCCTTCACGGCTTTGATGCATGCCTTGATGTCGTCGAGTGAGTGGTATTCTATTACAATGAGGGATATCATAGTCTGTCTTGGTGCGTTCTATGCGTTGCTCAGATACCTGAGTACGGGCTTGTCAGTGTAGTTCTTGATAAACATTGCTTTGTAGTCTCTGCGTGCATCGAGTGTGATGGCGAGTTGCTCTATCTGCTGCTTGTAGTCGTGGGGAGTGTTGGCCACGACCATCAGTTGGCTGTACTTCTCGTCGATGCCCTCAAAGGCGATGTCGGTGCCGATGACTGGGGTGCCGCAGGCCAGGGCCTCGATGACCTTCACCTTGACACCGGCTCCATTGTGGAGGGGCGAGATGAGGGCCTTGGCATCGGCAATAATCTGGTAGGGATTGTCCACAAAGCCCAGGTACTCCATATTGCTTAGTGCTGCGATGCGCTCCTTGTAGGCCTCGGGCATACGCAGACCGATGACCTTGAACTGCACGCTGCGGTCTATCTTGTCGTATACATTGTCGAGAAACCATCCGAGCGACTCGTAGTTGTCGGGGCGATTCCAGTTGCCGTAGAACACATAGTAGTCCTCCTTAGGATTGGGCATCGCATCGATGGCTTCCTGCTGGATGAAGAACGAGGTGCTGCTGCTCTCCATATTATAATGGTTGCGTATCAGGCTGCAGTCCTTGTCGCTGAAGGTGAATATCTTCGTGCCGGCCTTGAGCAGACGGTGCTCGCTGATGCGCGTCCACCAACCCAGGAGTTTGTTGCGTCGCTCGTAGCGCTGATAGATCACGTCGTGGGCCATCAGCAACTTGCAGGGGTGATTGATGAGGGGTGCGTAGGCGAAGGTCTGACTGAAGTCGAAGTAGACCACGTCGTAGGCATTGGCCGCCACGAGGGCCCTGAGGCGTTGCAGTATGGGATAGGAGAATCGGGCCGTGAAGAGGGGGAAGAGCCATGGTTGCGACAGCAGACCTACGACCTTGGTGGCTGTGCTGATGACGAAGGAGTCAGCTATGCGCACATGCTCCGACTCGGGGGCATAGAGCTGCTGGTCTGCATAGCGGAACACCACGAGATCCACCTCGTGCTCCTTGCCTATCTCGCCGAGAAGTTGGCGGGTATAGTTGGAACCTGCATCTGCCTTGCTGGGATTGAAGGCTGTGATGAAGAGTATCTTTTTCATGCCGTTTGTTCTTTCGGGTTGGTAATCGAGGCGGGGTATTGCCTCGCATGACAGTGTGGACTACCTGAGAGCCTCTTGGATGCGCCTTGCCAGGTGCTCGGTGGAGAAGTACTGGCGGAAGGTGTTGTAGGTTGTGGCGGGATTATGGGGCTGACTCAACGTGTCTGAGAGAGCCTTGCGGAATGACTCTGGGTCATCGTATCTGTGTATGATGCCAATCTCGACGAGCGGTTCGTAGCCATAGGTCGACACCTCGTGACAGATTACGGGTTTGCCCTCCTTGAGTCCGTCCATGAGGCGGAGCTTGATGCCGCTGCCTGCACTGATGGGGCAGAGGTAGATGTCGGCCTGACGTATCACCTCGGCCATGTCGTCGGGGTTGGCGATGATGCGTATCTCGGGCCATGGCTGGCAGGCATCGTAGAGGGGCTGTGCCGGATTGCGCCCTGCTATGGTCAGTGTGGCCTCGGGGCATGTGGCCTTGAGGGTGGGGTAGTAGTGGCGTACGAAGTCGATGATGGGCTCGAGTGACTGCCTGAAGCAGAGCGAACCGCTGATAACGAAGTGGTGACCTCGGCGTGAGGGTTCGAAGGCTTTATCGGGCAGTCCGCGGTATTCGCTTATGCCAATGCTGCTGAGGTGGAGGTCGCGATTGGGGTACCAGCGGCTGAATGTGTCTGCATCGTGCTCTGTGAGGGTCAGATTGTGGTGGCTCGAGAGCAAGGCCTCGCGCTCAGCCCTCTGCGAGAAGTAGACCATGGGGTAGCGATAGAGCAGTGGGGGGAGGTTGTCCTTGAGGTAGTCGCGCTCCACGTTGTGATGGATGGTGATGATGCGTGCTCCGCTTTGGGTGATGCTCGCCAGGATGCTGGCTGCCGTGAGACTGTGGTCGATGACGATGGTGTCGTATGCTCTTGCCCCCTTGAGATGGTTCCTGACGAAGTCGGTGAGACGGTGTAGTCTGCCTCGGTAGATGTCGAGCCCCTTCTGCACGATGCTGCGATGGTCGTAGCAGGGCATCAGGTGTATGCCTTGGGGCACGTACGAAGCGCTGTCCTGCCCGTCATGCTCAGGGTAGATGAGGGTGATGTCGCTGCAGAGCTGGGCAAAGGCATGCACAAAGCCCTTGGTGGCATTGGCGCCACCATTGTTGTCGCTCAGGTAATGTCGGGTGATGAACAGGATTTTTTTCATGCCTTCTTAGGATATAAATCGAGGCGTTGAAACGCCTCGCACAATGACTATCGAGGCGTCGAGATGCCTCGCGCAGTGGCTATTGGGTCAGGATGTTGAGGATGGAGCGTGCGTACCACTTGAGGTAGAGCAGTGGGGAGAAGTGTAGCGGAGCCAGATGGTGTGCCCAGTAGGCGATGCGCAGTGGGTTGCCGCAGAGGTCGTCCGAACAGTTTTTGCCCAATGACTTGTAGTAGTAGGTCTTGGCAGCCTGATGTATGGTGGCGAGCATCTCGCTGTCTGTCTGGCTCAGCGTGGAGGTCTGGCAGTCATTGATGAACTGCATGAACCACTCTCGGGCCTGTAGCGAGGCTTGCATCTTGGTGCGTGCATTGTTGCTGCTGGTGATGGTGTGGCGGTTCTGTCGGTATTCGAAGATGGGCACTATGGTGTTGGCGATGCCTCCTCGTGCTGCAGCTCTGACTGCGGTGATGTCGTCGCTTCCCCATGCCAGGGGCAGTTTGTAGTAGCCTCCCTCGCGTCGCAGCATCTCTGTGTCGTAGCAGAAGTCGCCGATGTATTGGTTGGGGCGGTCCGTCCAGCGATGCCAGAGCAGCGAAATAGCCGACTCCCACTCGGGGCGCTCCTCTTGTAGGAAGCATGGCTGTCCATTCTCGTCGATGATCTCTGTGCGTGCGTGGTAGACGCTGAGTCCGGGATGCTTCTCTATCAGCTGGGCATACTCCTCGAGGCAGTTGGGCTTGAGGCGGTCGTCGTCGCCGATGCAGATGACGTATTGTCCGGTGCAGTATGCCAGACAGATGTTCCAGTTGTCCACCACATCTGCGGCTCCGCAGTTCTTCTCGTTGCGGTAGTAGCGGATACGCTCATCCCGGAGGTACGGGGCTGCAATGCTGTGGAGGTCTTCGGGCGAGTGGTCGTCCACGATGATGAGCTCCCAGTCGGGATAGGTCTGACTGGTAACACTCTCGATAGCCTCTCTGAGATAGCGCGCCTTGTAGGATGGTATGGTGACAGAGAATTTCATTGGAATGCAAATATACGGCTTTTTGTCGGAGTGGGGAAATATCGTAGCTAATAATTAAGAAAAACGGACCGCACCTGTGGGGGCGATCCGTAGTGGGAATGTGGGTTTAACCGAGTGCTTTGGCCAGGGCTTGCATGGATGAGAATACGATGTCGGCTCCGGCATCGATAAGCACCTGGTCGGGCAGTGGGCCCGTATTGACGGCTATGGTGTAGATGCCTGCGGCCTTGGCAGCCTGTATGCCGAGTGGTGCATTCTCCACCACGATGGCTTCTGATGCCTTGACGAAGCCCTTCTTGAGGCCCATCAGGTAGGGCTCGGGGTGGGGCTTGCCGTAGCGCACGTCGAAGGCTGTGACCATGCAGTCCTTGGTAAAGTGGTCTGGGTAGGCCTGGTTGAGACGGTCGAGCAGACTGACCTGTCCGCTGCCTGTCACCAATACGCGCTTCATGCCCATCTCGCGCACCTTGTCGAGCACCTCTGCGGCTCCCTCCATGGGCAGGGCTTCAGGACATGTGTTGAAGTAGCGACTCTTAATGGCGTAGATCTTCTCGCACTCCTCCTCGGTGGCATCGCGGCCCCAGGTACGCTGTGCGAGGGCATTAATGGTGCCGCTACCGGTGCGCCCCTCGTTCATATATACTTCTTCGCGTGTCATGTGCAGTCCGCATTCCTCGACAGCCTTCACCCATGCATAGGCGTGATTGGGCATGCTGTCGAACAGGACGCCATCCATATCAAACAGTACTGCTTTTATAAGTTCAAAGTTCATAGTTTTTACAACGGAACAATCGTTTATTTATATATAAGCGAAAGTGAAAAATGAAAAGTTTGCTACCGCATGGGTAAGCTCAATGTACTTTTCACTTTTCACTTTTCGTTCTTCACTTGCGATGCGCTTGCGCATCGCGCTGATTACAGGCGAGCCTTGATAGCTTCGGTCTCCTTCTCGTAGCCGGGCTTACCGAGGAGGGCAAACATATTCTTCTTGTATGCCTCCACGCCGGGCTGGTTGAAGGGGTTGACATCGATGAGCAGACCGCTGATGCCGCAGGCGCGCTCGAAGAAGTAGATGAGCTGACCAAGGTGGTACTCGTCGAGACGGTCTACGAGGATGCGCATGTTGGGCACACCGCCGTCTACGTGAGCGAGCTGGGTGCCGAGCTCAGCATTCTTGTTTACCTCATCCACGCGCTTGCCAGCCAGGAAGTTGAGGCCATCGAGGTTCTCCTCGTCGCTGGGGAAGAGCAGTGTGTGCTCGGGGGTGGCGATGCTCACTACGGTCTCGAAGATGGTGCGCTCGCCCTCCTGGATCCACTGACCCATAGAGTGGAGGTCGGTGGTGAAGTCAACAGATGCGGGGAAGATACCCTTGCCATCCTTACCCTCGCTCTCGCCATAGAGCTGCTTCCACCACTCTGACATGAAGTGGAGCTTGGGCTGATAGTTGACGAGGATCTCGATCTTCTTGCCATCAGCATAGAGAGCGTTGCGGGTGGCAGCATACTGAGCGCACATATTCTCTGTGAAGGGTACGTCGATGCCGGTCTGAGCCTCCATGTCGGCTGCACCCTTGACAAGGGCTGCGATATCGAAGCCTGCGACAGCGATGGGCAGCAGACCTACGGGAGTGAGGACTGAGAAACGACCGCCTACGTTGTCGGGGATGATGAATGAGGTGTAACCCTCCTTGTCGGCGGTAGTGCGAGCTGCGCCCTTCTTAGCGTCGGTCACAGCCACAATCACCTTGCGTGCCTCCTCCTTGCCGCGCTGCTCCTCACACTGCTTCTTGAGCAGACGGAAAGCCAGTGCAGTCTCGGTGGTGGTGCCACTCTTAGAGATGTTGATGACACCAAACTTCTTGTCCTTGAGATAGGTGGTGAGCTCGTAGAGGTAGTCCTCGCCGATGTTGTTGCCGGCGAAGAGGATGTTGGGGGTCTCGCCCTTGTTGGTGAGCCACTGGAAACTGTTGCTGAGTGCCTCGATTACGGCGCGTGCACCGAGGTATGAGCCACCGATACCGGCTACGATGACGGTGTCGCACATCTCGCGCAGGGTGTTGGCGCAAGCCTGAATCTCAGCAATAAACTCGGGGGTGATGCTCGAGGGCAGGTGGAGCCAGCCCAGGAAGTCGTTGCCGGCGCATGTGCCCTCCTCGAGAGCCTTCTGTGCCTCGGCTACCTTGCATTCGAAGGCAGCAATCTTGTCAGCACTGATGAGTGCCTTGGTGATGTCTAATTTAATCATTTTTACCTTATATATTTATTGTTATCAGTCTTTTCACGTCAGCGCATAGACGCTGATTATCTAAATGAATCAGTCAGTAGCTTGATTTCTATCGTGGGAGATATGCGCTCGTAGAGTATGTTGTACACAGCGTCGAGAATGGGCATGTTGACGTGCATGTGCTTATTGATGTCCTTCATGCACTTGGTGCCGAAGTATCCCTCAGCGATCATTTCCATCTCGATTTGTGCGCTTTTCACGCTGTAGCCCTTGCCTATCATGGTGCCGAAGACGCGGTTACGGCTGAAGTTGGAGTATCCGGTGACGAGCAGGTCGCCCAGATACACCGAGTCGACCACGGGTCGCTCTATGGGGTGTACAGCTCGGAGGAATCGCTCCATCTCCTGGACGGCGTTGCTGATGAGCACCGACTGGAAGTTGTCGCCATACTTCAGACCGTTGCAGATACCTGCTGCGATGGCGTACACGTTTTTGAGCACAGAGGCATATTCGATGCCCAGTACGTCGTCGCTCGTCTTGGTCTTCACATAGTCCGAGGCCATCATTTCGGCAAACTCCTCTGCCTTCGTGGTGTCGGAGCATCCGATGGTGAGGTAGGTCAGTCTGCCCAGCGCCACCTCTTCGGCATGGCTTGGTCCGCCCATCACGGCCAGGTTTTCGTCGGGCACGTTGTACACCTGGTGGAAGAACTCCGAGCACACGAGGTTTTCGTCGGGCACGATGCCCTTGATGGCAGTGATGATAAACTTATCCTTGAGCCTCACCTTGAGTTTCTTGAGGTGCCCCTTGAGGTAGGGTGAGGGTGTGACGAAGATAAGCGTGTCGCTGTTTTTGACCACCTCGTTGATGTCTGACGAAAAGTGTATGCGGTCCACGTCGAAGTGGACGCTGGTCAGGTAGGCAGGGTTGTGGCTCAGTCGCTTGAACTCCTCAATGCGGTCGTCGCGTCGCATATACCACCAGATGCTCTCGTTCTTCTCGAGCATCATTTTGGCTATGGCTGTGGCCCAACTGCCACCTCCCATGATGGCTATGGTGCCTATGCGGCCTTTCTTCGTCTGCTCTGTGGGAGCGGGCTCTTTGGATTGTCTACTGAATAACATAGCTTCGAAAAGTGAAAAGTGTGAAGCATCCTTTTCTCAGATGCTTCACTCCTCAGTTTTCATTTCTTAATTTCCTACTTTCTCTATCCAGGCTGCTATCTCGTCCTGTCCGGGCTTTTCGATTTCGAGCTTGTACTTCTTGACAATCTCGATGATCTGCTGCTGCACCTTGGGCGCCTTCACACCCTTGAGAGTCTGTACGAGGTTGTAGCCGGCCTTGCGGAGCACGGGGATGATCTCTGCGGGTACGCCCAGCGCGATGAAGGCCTCGTCTTTGTCGCGTGGAGCCTTCACCTCGGGCTTCATCTGGGGGAAGAGCATCACCTCTCCGATGGCAAACTTGCCAGTGAGGAGCATCACGAGTCGGTCGATTCCGATACCGATACCGAAGGTGGGGGGCATACCATACTGGAGGGCACGGAGGAAGTCCTGGTCGATAATCATGGCCTCGTCGTCGCCCTTCTCGCTCAGTCTCATCTGCTCCTTGAAGCGCTCCTCCTGGTCGATGGGATCGTTGAGCTCCGAGTAGGCGTTGGCCAGCTCCTTACCGTTTACCATCAGCTCAAATCGCTCGGTCAGTCCAGGCTTTGAGCGGTGCATCTTGGTCAGGGGCGACATCTCCACGGGATAGTCCATGATGAAGGTGGGCTGTATGAAGTCGCCCTCGCAGGTCTCACCGAAGATTTCGTCGATGAGCTTGCCCTTACCCATGGTCTCGTCCACCTCGATGCCGAGCTTCTTGGCAGTATCGCGTATCTCGTCCTCGCTCATGGGGTAGAGGTCATAGCCGGTCTTCTCCTTGATGGCGTCGAGGATGGGCAGACGGCGGAAGGGAGCCTTGAATGAGATGACCTTGCCGTCGATTTCTACCTCAGGCTTGCCATTGACGGCGATGCAGATTTGCTCGAGCATCTTCTCGGTGAATTCCATACCCCAGTTGAGGTCCTTGTAGCTGACATAGAGCTCCATGCAGGTGAACTCGGGGTTGTGGGTCTTGTCCATACCCTCGTTGCGGAAGTTCTTGCCCATCTCGTATACGCCTTCGAAGCCGCCTACGATGAGACGCTTCAGGTAGAGCTCGGTGGCGATACGCATGTACATGTCCTGGTTGAGGGCATTGAAGTGGGTCATGAAGGGACGTGCGCTGGCGCCTCCGGCGATGTTCTGCAGGATGGGGGTGTCCACCTCGGTATAGCCGGCATCGTCGAGGATGCGTCGCATGGTGCGCACGATGGTGGCTCGCTTGAGGAAGGTGTCCTTGACGCCGTTGTTGACCACGAGGTCAACGTAGCGCTGGCGGTAGCGCAACTCGGGATCGTCGAATGCGTCAAACACGTTGCCCTCGGCGTCGGTTTTGACGATGGGCAGTGGCTTGAGGCTCTTGCTCAGCAGGGTGAGTTCCTGGGCATGTACGCTGATCTCGCCAGTCTTGGTGCGGAATACATAGCCCTTGACGCCGATGAAGTCGCCCAGGTCGAGCAGCTTCTTGAACACGTTGTTGTACAACACCTTGTCGTCACCGGGGCAGATGGCATCACGCTGCACGTAGACCTGGATGCGGCCCTTAGAATCCTGCAACTCTGCAAAGCCTGCCTTGCCCATGATGCGGCGGCCCATCATACGGCCGGCCACGGTCACCACGCGGCTGTTTTCGGCTGTGGCAGTCTCGCGCACGTCGTTGCCCTCCTCGTCCTTGCCGATGATGGGGAGGTCTACGAAGTTGTCCACAATGTCAGTGCTCCATGCCGATACGGGGAATTCGGCTGCGGGATAGGGCTCGATGCCCAGGTCCTTGAGAGCCTGGAGGTTGTTGCGTCTTACGATTTCCTGTTCGCTTAATTCGAGTATGTTCATTGTCTTAATCAGTTATTTTTCTGTATTCAAGCGCACAAAGATACGCAAATTCTCCCGAACAGAAAAATATATTTTGTATAACTTCACGTGTGCCCCTTTCTCTCTGCTCTGGGAGGTCTTTGAGGTGAGTGGTGGTCTTTTTTAGGGGTACTTGAGGGGAGGGGGGAGAGGAGGGTGTGAGGCGATGAATCGCCTCGCACGATGGGGAGTGGAAAATGTATGATTCGTTTGAATAATTTGGGCGTGTGAAAGAAATAATTATTAGCGTTTATATTAATAATGTGCGCGAAACATCTGTCTAACATCTGCGGATAGAATCAGAACATCTGCGAGGCAGCAACCGCCGGGCAGAAATCACCCTTATCGACCTCAGTCTGTGGCTGCAAAATCAAAGTTAAAGTCAAGGCTGATACTACTTACTTGTCAAAGAACTCTTTCGTTAAGCGGGAGGAGAGGGAATGCTTGCATTCATTATCCCGAGCGTAGAAAGAGTCGGAGATTTCCAAGATATACTTCATCGGTAATAGAAGATATACTTCATCTGCAATAGAAGATATAC
>CALZKW010000077.1 GCA_945788095.1 uncultured Prevotellaceae bacterium
GGGGTACGCATAGACTTATGCTTCCATTTCTCCTTACCACCAATATAAACTTCGTCACACTCAACCTCACCACTCAGAGCCTCAGAGTCATTCTGAGCATAGAGAGAGCGTACTTTGTGGAGCATAAACCACGCAGTCTTCTGAGTGACCTTGATGTCACGAGCCAACTGACAAGAAGAGATACCCTTCTTGTGGCTTGAAATAAGGTACATTGTGATGAATCACTTTACAAGTGAGAGATTGCTGTCCTCAAAGATAGTACCCACTTTACAAGTAAAGTTCCGCTTGCAGTGATTGCAGCGAAACTTACCATCCTTACGGGTAGCACAATGGTGCTGACCGCAATAAGGGCAAACGATGTCTTGTTCTTCTCCAATTCCCCAACGAGTTTCAACGATAGCATTACGGCATACTGCTTCGTTGTTGAAGTACATTGTCATTGCGATGAGGGAGTCAAACTGAGAGAAATCAATCATAGTGGTGGGTGGTTTTGTTTATTATACAAAACCTCCCATCAAAATCCAAATCAATTCATATAAAATCTTCGGGGTCTAAAAGTATATAATTGCCATAAAAAAAGAAGACTCTCCCTCCGCTCTCCCTAAACGGAGGGCGGGGGGAGAGTCTTCTTTTTGTTACTTAATGATGTCGAGTTCTTGGAACACCTTTTTGAGGCGTACGACGCTCTCGTCGACCTGCTCTTTGGTGTGGTTGGCCATGAGGGCATAGCGCACGAGGGTGTCGCTGGGGGCACATGCGGGAGGTATGACGGGATTGATGAATACACCCTCTTCGAAGGCGCGGGCTACGACAACGAATGTCTTCTCAATGTCGCGCACGTAGAGAGGGATGATGGGGCTCTCGGTGTCGCCGATTTCGAATCCCTCCTCCTTGAAGCGCTTGAGGGCGTAATTGGTAACGTCCCACAGGGCCTTGATGCGCTCGGGCTCAGCCTGGATGATGCGCAGAGCCTCGCGTGCTGCAGCTGTGGCTGCGGGTGTGCAGCTGGCGCTGAAGATATAGGTGCGTGCTGTGTGTCGGAGTGAGTCGATGACGACCTGGTCTGCAGCGATGAATCCGCCGATGCTGGCGAGCGACTTTGAGAATGTGCCCATGATGAGGTCTACCTCGTCGGTGAGTCCGAAGTGGTCGCATACACCGCGTCCGTCGCGTCCGAATACGCCAAGTCCGTGTGCCTCGTCGACCATGATGCTGGCGTTGTACTTATGCTTGAGCTCCACGATCTCGGGCAGTTTGCAGAGGTCGCCCTCCATGGAGAAAACGCCGTCTACGATGATGAGCTTCACCTTGTCAGGCTCGCAGCGCTGGAGCACTCGCTCGAGGTCTGCCATGTCGTTGTGCTTGTAGCGCAGCTGAGTGGCAAACGAGAGTCGGCGTCCGTCTACGATGCTGGCGTGGTCGCGATCGTCGCAGATGATATAGTCGTCCTTGCCCACGAGCTGTGGTATGACGCCGCTGTTGACGGTAAATCCAGTAGCGAATACGAGGGTATCGTCCTTGCCCATGAATTCAGCGAGCTCCCTTTCGAGTTGGGTGTGGATATCGAGTGTACCGTTGAGGAATCGGCTGCCTGCACATCCGCTGCCATACTGTCGCATGGCCTGGCATCCTGCCTCGATGATGCGCTCATCGCCGGTGAGCCCGGTGTAGGCGTTTGATCCGAACATGAGTACGTGGTGGCCGCCCATGTCTACCTCTGTGCCCTGTTTGCCTTCTATCTCGCGAAAGTAGGGGTAAATGCCTCTTTCCTTAATGTCGTGGGCCATTGCATAGAATGGATGCTTAGCCAGTTTTTCTTGTAAAAGTCCCATATCTTGATTCTAAAAATATTGTATGCACATGTAAAATCGGTGTGCAAAGGTACACAAAAAATGCGAAAGAGTGCCGGAAATGTATAAAAAATGTCACACCACGTCCCTCCGTTGGTATGTTTTCTTGGTTGTGCGGCGGAAAATTAGTACCTTTGGGCCTCGTTTTGTAATCACTGACCATTTTTTAGCGTAGACAGATATGAGCACTAAGATGAAGACGATGTTTGTGGTGAATCCTATTTCGGGTACCCGCGATAAGGAGGATATTGTGGCAGCCATACCGCAGTATCTGGATAGCTCTGTCTGGGACGTCAGGGTCAAGTTCACCCGCTATGCCGGTCATGCCACCGAGCTGACGCGCCGTGCTGTGCGCATGGGCTACGACCTGGTGGTGGCTGTGGGTGGCGACGGCACGGTCAACGAGGTGGCCCGCTCGCTGGTCGACACCCGCACGGCGCTTGGTATCATACCCTGCGGCAGCGGTAATGGGTTGGCTCGCCATTTGGCCATCCCCCTGGACTACCACCGTGCTCTTGCCACCATAGAGCGATGCCGCATCGAGGCCATGGACTATGGTCGTATTTGCGACCACCCCTTCTTTTGCACTTGCGGCATCGGATTTGATGCCGAGGTGAGTCATGCCTTTGCCAATGCGGGTAGCCGAGGCCTGGTGACCTACCTCAAGACCACCATTCTCAAGGGGGTGCGCTATAAGGGCGAGGAGTATGAGTATGAACTCAACGACAGCGGCACGCGCCACCATGTCAAGGCATGGCTCATAGCCTGTGGCAATGCGGCCCAGTATGGCAACGACACCTATATAGCCCCTCATGCCTCTATGCAAGACGGGCTTCTGGATGTCAATGTCATGACTCCCTTTCCCCTCTTCGAGTCGCCCTTGGTGGGCATCCAGCTGCTGACCAAGAGCATCGACAAGAACCTGCATGTCAATATACACCGTTGCAAGAGCATCACCATCTATCGCCAGAGCGAGGGTGTGATACACTACGATGGCGATGCCATCATGGCTCCTGCCACTGTCCGTGTGGAGATCATCCCCAGGGGCATCAGTATGGTGGTGGGTGAGAGGGGCAAACAGCCAATTTGATTTTTGAGAAGTTTTAGGAGAATTTAGAAGGAAGTAATAGAGAAGTTATAGAGACGATACGCTTGTAAACATCAGCAAGACGAGATTGGGTAAAAAATCTCACACGAAGGCACGCGCTCGGCATCTCCACAGGAGTGACGAGTGCGTGCCTTCGTGTGAGATAAAAGGGACAAATGTTTTGCTGGTGTTCATAGGCGTATCGTGCCTTTCAGACCCTTTAAGTCCCCTTATATGCCCTTTATTACCCTTAAGAAAGTCCTTTAACTCCCCTTTTCTGCCCTTAATTACCCTTAATATAAAATAAATATGTATCTTTGCACGAACAAACCATCAAAAAGAAACCAATAGTGGCAGTAGCAGTAGTAAAATATAATGCAGGCAATGTCTATTCGGTGCTTCATGCGCTGCACCGATTAGGAGTCAATCCCGTGTTGACCGACGATGCCGCCACTCTCCGGGGTGCCGACAGAGTGATATTCCCCGGGCAGGGCGAGGCGCGCAATGCCATGGCTTATCTCAGAGATCATCAGCTCGACTCCCTCATACGCAGCCTTCAGCAGCCAGTGTTGGGCGTCTGCATCGGTCAGCAGCTGATGTGCAGACACTCCGAGGAGGGTGATGTGGACTGTCTCGGCATCTTTGACGCAGAGGTCAGGCGCTTCATGCCCCAGGAGCACAGTCAGAAGGTGCCGCACATGGGGTGGAACACACTAAGTGAGTGCAGAGGTCCGCTCTTTGAGGGGCTGGGCGAAGAGGAGTTTGTCTATTTCGTGCACAGCTATTATGTGCCCCTCTGCACCGACACGATAGCCACCTCCGACTATATCCACCCATTCAGCGCAGCTATCCACAGAGACAACTTCTACGCCACGCAGTTTCACCCCGAGAAGAGCGGCAGCGTAGGCGAACGTATCATCAAGAACTTCTTGGAACGCACATGATAGAACTCATACCCGCCATCGATATCATAGAGGGCAAATGCGTACGCCTCACCAAGGGTGACTACCAGACCAAGCAGGAGTATGGCGACCCGCTGGACATGGCCATGATGCTGGAGGACCATGGGTTCACCCGCCTCCACGTCGTGGACCTCGACGGAGCCAAGAGCCGCCATGTGGTCAATATCGGGATTCTGCGCAGTATCACCTCGCGGACCTCCCTGACGGTGGATTTCGGCGGAGGAGTAAAGACCGACGACGACCTCCACCGTTCGCTCGATGCCGGAGCGGCTATGGTTACGGCGGGCAGCATCGCCATCACCCACCCCGACACCTATCTGCGCTGGCTGGAGGAATGCGGTCCGGAGCGACTTATCCTCGGGGCAGACGTGAGAGAGGGGCGTGTGAGTATCAATGGCTGGAAGGAAGACAGCGACACCCTCCTGACCGACTATCTGACACGCTACATGGAGGCTGGCACGCGCAATGTGCTCTGCACCGAGATCAGCAAGGACGGCACACTGGCCGGACCAGCTACAGATCTCTACCGCGACATTATGCAGCGCTATCCCCAATGTCATCTCATAGCCAGCGGAGGAGTGAGCAGCATCGACGACATCGTCGAGCTCCACGAGGCCGGTATCCCCGCCGTCGTCTTCGGTAAGGCCATCTACGAGGGGCGCATCGACCTCCGTCAGCTCATGGAAAGGTTTTAGGTCGCTTCGCTCTTGAGGTTTTAGGTGGTAGGTTTAACAGCGGAAAAAACAGAAATCATTGTTTCGTTCTTTCTGTTGTTAAAAAATAGACCTACAACCCCAAAAGAAAATATAGAAAAGTCAATATGCTTGCAAAACGCATCATACCATGCCTCGACGTCAAGGACGGACAGACCGTCAAGGGCGTCAACTTTGAGAATCTGCGACACGCAGGCGATCCGGTAGAGCTGGGTCGCATGTATAGCGAGAAGGGAGCCGACGAATTGGTCTTTCTTGACATCACCGCCTCACACGAGGGGCGCAAGACATTCACTACGATGGTTGAGAGAGTGGCCTCCACCCTCTCTATCCCATTCACCGTGGGTGGTGGTATCAACGAGCTTCGCGATGTAGACCGCTTGCTCTCGGCAGGAGCTGACAAGGTGAGCGTCAACAGTGCTGCGCTTCGTCGCCCCCAGCTCATAGATGAGATTACCGGACGATACGGGTCGCAGGTATGCGTGGTGGCTATCGATGCCCGCCAGGAGGCCGATGAAGAGTGGCAATGCTACGTCAACGGAGGGCGCATACCCTTTGGCAAGTCCCTGCTCGACTGGGCACGTGAGGCCGCAGACCGAGGTGCGGGAGAGATACTCTTCACGTCGATGAATCACGACGGCGTCAAGACAGGATTTGCCAACGAGGCTCTCAGTCTGCTGGCCAGCCACCTTACCATCCCCGTGATAGCCAGCGGAGGAGCAGGTACTAAGGAGCACTTCCGCGATGCTTTCACCCAGGGTCATGCCGATGCCGCACTGGCAGCCAGCGTGTTTCATTTCGGAGAGATAGATATATGTGACCTCAAGCACTATCTCAGCACCGAGGGAGTCAACGTGAGACTTTGACAACATACTCAGAGAGAGAACCAGACACTACATAACCACACCATGATGGGGCAAGGCATTGCCTCGGTATAACAGCAACTAACGTAATTATGGAAATAGATTTCGACAAGATGGATGGACTCGTACCCGCCATCATCCAGGACGCAAAGACACGCAAGGTACTCATGCTCGGATACATGAACCAGGAGGCCTTCCGCAAGACTCAGGAGACAGGACACGTGACCTTCTGGAGCCGCACACGACAGACCCTTTGGACTAAGGGGGAGACCAGCGGCAACTATCTCAACGTGGTGAGCATCAGCATCGACTGCGACAATGATACACTCCTCATACAGGCCAATCCACAGGGACCCGTATGTCACACCGGTGCCGACACGTGCTGGGGCGAAGACAACAGACCCAACCCATTGACGTTTCTCACCGAGCTCAGCGACTTCATCGAACAGCGCCACAGAGAGATGCCTGAGGGATCGTATACCACCAGCCTCTTCAATGACGGGCTGAACCGTATGGCTCAGAAGGTGGGCGAGGAGGCACTCGAACTCGTCATCGAGGCCACCAACGGAACCAACGAGCGCCTTATCTACGAGGGCAGCGATATGCTCTACCATCTCATCGTGCTCCTCACCAGCAAGGGACTTCGCATCGAGGACATGGCTGCCGAACTCATGGAGCGACACAACCCCGGATGGAAGAAACACTAACATTCCATACCTTATATAATAATAAGTATATGACAGTAGAATACAAAGATATTGATATCTATCAGGACGACCACCTCGTGCTGCAGCATGTAGACTTCCAGGCCAACGAGGGCGAACTCATCTACCTCATCGGACAGGTGGGTAGCGGCAAGACTTCGCTCCTTAAGACCATCTATGGCGAACTCGACACCGAGCATGGTGAGACCACCGTGCTTGGCATCAACACCAAGAAGCTCAAGCCAAGTCAGTGGCCTAAGGTCAGGAAGCAACTCGGAGTGGTTTTCCAGGACTTTCAGTTACTGCCAGACCGTAGCGTGGCTATGAATCTCGACTTCGTACTTCGTGCCACAGGATGGAATAAGAAGCAGGAACGAGAGCAGCGTATCAAGGAAGTGCTCGACCACGTCGGACTGCCCGACAAGGCTGACAAGCGCCCCTTTGAACTTTCGGGAGGAGAGCAGCAGCGTATATGCATAGCACGAGCCATACTCAACAAGCCCAAACTCCTGCTGGCCGACGAGCCCACAGGAAACCTTGATCAGGAGAACGGTAAGCATATTATTGAATTGCTCAACCAGATTAAGGAGGAGGGTTCTACCGTCATCATCACCACCCACAACCTACAGTGGCTCAAGGAGTATCCCGGCACAGTGTACCGCTGCGACAACTCACGACTCGTCAAGGAGTAAGGACACACATAGAAAATAACGAAACAAGTATACGACACATGAAAGTAATGAAATTCGGTGGCACCTCCGTAGGTACACCACAAAGAATGAAGGACGTGTGCACGCTCATCACCAAGGACGGGCAGCCCACATTCGTAGTGCTCTCGGCCATGAGCGGCACCACCAACTCTCTGCTTGAAGTCAGCGACTACCTCTACAAGAAGAACCCCGAGGGAGCCAGCATGATTATCAATGAGCTTGAGCGCAAGTACATGGAACATGTAGGCGAGCTTTATGCCACCGAGGAGTGGAGAGAGAAGACACGCAAGTTCCTCCAGGAGGAATTCAAGTATCTGCGTAGCTTCACCAAGATCATGTTCACATCATTCGAGGAGAAAGTCATCGTAGCACAGGGTGAGATTCTCAGCACCAATATGGTGACCAACTATCTGCAGGAGTGTGGTGTCAATGCCGTGCTGCTCAGTGCACTCGACATGGTGCGCACAGACAAGAACCAGGAGCCCGACTTCAATTACACACGCGAGAAGACCATCGACCAGCTCGAGGCCAACAAGGGTGCACAGATTTATATCACCCAGGGTTTCATCTGTCGCAATGCTTATGGTGAGATTGACAATCTGCTCCGTGGTGGCAGCGACTACACCGCATGTCTCATCGGTGCGGCCATCCATGCCGACGAGATACAGATATGGACCGATATCGACGGTATGCACAACAACGACCCACGCATCGTGGAGGGCACTGAGCCCGTGCGCCAGCTCTTCTTCGAGGAGGCAGCAGAACTTGCCTACTTCGGAGCCAAGATACTCCACCCCACCTGCATACAGCCCGCCAAGTTTGCCGGTGTGCCAGTACGTCTGCTCAACACCATGGACCCTGCAGCCCCTGGCACCATAATCAACAATGAGATGCACCACGGCAAAATCAAGGCCGTAGCTGCCAAGGACAACATCGTCTGCATCCAGATACAGAGTAGCCGCATGCTTCTGGCCCATGGGTTCCTCCGCAAGGTGTTCGAGATATTCGAGTCCTACAAGACCAGCATTGATATGGTCTGCACCAGCGAGGTAGGGGTAAGTTGCACCATTGACAACACAGCCCACCTGGCAGATATCGAGAACGACCTCAAGAAATACGGTATGGTAAGCATCGAGCGCGACATGTGTATCGTGTGCGTCGTGGGCGATCTCAGCTACAAGAACACTGGTTTCGAGGCCAAGGCATGCCAAGCATTCCAGGATATCCCCGTGCGTATGATCAGCTACGGAGGCAGCAACCACAATATCTCCTACCTCATCAGCGCCGATGACAAGAAGCGCACACTCCAGGCACTCTCTAAGGTGCTCTTTGAATAATATCATATACTCTATACTCAGCAGCCGATGACCCGCTACATAGGTCATTGGCTGCTCTATGATACATAGACAAGAATCACACATTTACCTAAACACATATCACACAGCATGACATTTCCCATCGAACAGTTCCAGAAACTGCAGACACCATTCTATTACTACGACACAGAGTTGCTCGATGCGACTCTCCGAGAGATACACTCACAGATTGAGGCTCACCCCAACTATCATGTACACTATGCCGTCAAGGCATGTACCAATGCTACTGTGCTGCGCCATATCGCACAGAGTGGGCTTGGTGCTGACTGCGTCAGCGGAGGTGAGATACGCACATGTCTGGAGGCAGGATTCCCTGCTGACCAGGTAGTATATGCGGGTGTGGGCAAGTCTGACTGGGAAATCAATCTTGCCCTCGAGGCTGGCATCTTCTGTTTCAACGTGGAGAGTATACCTGAGTTGGAAGTCATCAATCAGCTGGCTCAGCAGAAGGGCAAGGTGGCACGAGTGGCCTTCCGTATTAATCCCAATGTGGGTGCACATACCCATGCCAATATCACCACAGGTCTGTCTGAGAATAAGTTTGGTATTGACATGGCTGATATGGAGCGTGTGATAGTCATGGCTCAGGACATGACCAATGTAGAGTTCATTGGCCTGCATTTCCACATCGGTAGCCAGCTGCTCGTTATGGACGACTATGTGGCTCTCTGTCATCGTATCAACGAACTCCAGGACCGCCTCGAGGCACAGGGTATCACCAGCGTGGCCAACGTCAATGTGGGTGGCGGTCTTGGTATTGACTACCAGGAGCCCGACGAACATCCTATACCAAACTTCAAGGATTATTTTGCCGTCTTTGCCCAGTATCTCAACCTCAGGGACGGACAGCAGCTCCACTTCGAACTCGGTCGTGCCGTTGTGGGCCAGTGTGGCAATCTTGTGACCCGTGTGCTCTATGTCAAGCTGGCTCACAAGCAGTTTGCCATCGTCGATGCGGGCATGACCGAACTCATTCGCCCCGCTCTCTATGATGCCTACCATAAGGTCGACAACCTCACCAGCCATGAGCCCGAGCAGGTGTACGACGTGGTTGGCCCCATCTGTGAGTCGAGCGACGTCTTTGTCAAGGATTACACCATGCCAGCTACTCGTCGCGGTGATCTCATCGCTCTGCGCAGCGCAGGTGCCTATGGTGAGATTATGGCATCGTGCTACAACTGTCGCCCATTGCCTAAGGCGTACTGTACGGAGGATTTCAAGTAGTCTCAGAGCCTTTGCTGGCTATGCCTGTATGTAAGCCTCTGATAAGCCATGTGCAGCTCTGTCAGCCATCCTATCATACCATCCAGCCCCTACTATGCAGCCATTTATCGACAGCATACCTATGACGGAGAGGACAATCATTTTGGTGGTTGTCCTTCTTCTCGTTTGGGGCTTAGGTCTCTGCATAGCCCTCTATTACTCTCGCATGGGGCGCATGATGAGGCGCCACCATCGGCTTTCGCTTCTGAGCGAGGCGTCTCTCCCCCCCGTCACGGTGATTATCTGTGTCAGAGACCAGTGTGAACTCATCCATCATCACCTGCTACACTACCTCACCCAGGACTATCCCTCCTATGAGGTTCTTGTGGTAGATATGGGCAGCAGAGACGACACCAAATGGTTGCTCCTCTCCATGGAGGAGGAATATAGCCACCTGCGCCATATCGAAATGCCCACCCATACGTTGGTTGTCAATCCTGTGGCTGAGGCACAGATGCTAGGAACCATGAGTGCCAAGCATGAGTGGCTGCTCTTTGCTTCTATCGACTCTATGCCTGCCACCCCTCAATGGCTCCGCTACATGGGGCATACCGCTGCCAAGCATCCAGGCAGCACCATCGTGGCTGGTATCACCACCTATCAGCCCCGACGTGGAGCAGACAATGCTCGTCTGCGTTTTGTCACCTTATGGCACACTATGATGTGCTATATCCATGCCGATAGTCACCGACTCGTTGATGTTCCCGGGGGGAATGTTATGGTCAGCCGTGATGCCTATATGGAGCACGACGACTCTGACTCCTCGCGCCACTATCCTGTTGATGCCATCAGTCTGATGGTCAATCGCTGCAGCACGGCGACAAATACCAGCCTTTGTCTCCACCCCGAGGCACGTATTCTCCAGCTTCCACCTCTTGGCGAGTCCCAGAGTCTACGCGAACGTCAAATAGCCATCCACACTCGTAGTCGTCTTCGTCTGCCACGCCTTTTCAGATGCTGGTCAGCCCTGTGTGCCCTCTATCCCTGGCTGCTTGATGTCACCATTGTAGCAGCCTTCCTCCTTTGGCCAGATGTGCCAGCTCTTGTTGCTGCAGGGGTGTCGCTGGCTATTATGCTCATGGTGGCTATGGCTATAGGTCATTCGCTGCCACTTATGGGCGAATGTCCACCCAAATGGAGGCTCATTCCCCTACTTCACCTTCTGCCGCTGTGGGCTGCTGCAGCAAGGGCGGAGAGCCGCGTGCGTAACCGATGGTAATTACAAATTCACAAAGTATATAACTATAATCTCCCATCCCATCCCCATTATTTTATTATGGAAAGTATACCATTCATAGCATGGTGTCTCGAACACCTCAACTATTGGGTCATCACACTTCTGATGGCTATCGAGAGCAGTTTCATCCCCTTCCCCAGCGAAGTGGTAGTACCCCCTGCAGCCTATCAGGCAGCCAATGGTGACAAGAATATCTTCCTTGTTGTCTTCTTTGCCACCCTCGGTGCGCTCATCGGTGCAGCAGTCAACTATGCCCTTGCCTACTTCCTGGGTCGCCCCATTGTCTACAAGTTTGCTAATAGCCGCTTCGGTCACATGTGCCTCATTGATCAGCATAAGGTGGAAGTGGCAGAGAAATACTTTGACGATCATGGTGCTGTGGGTACCATCGTGGGCCGACTCGTGCCCGCAGTGCGCCAGCTCATCAGTATCCCCGCAGGCCTGGCTCGCATGCATTTTGGCAAGTTCTTGCTTTACACAGCTATCGGAGCTGGTCTGTGGAACTCGGTATTGGCCGCCCTTGGCTACTTCCTTGCCAGCGTAGTGCCTGCTGATCAGCTTGATGCCACCGTGGCACAGTATGAGGCCCCCATCAAGTACGGCATTGTGGCTGTAGCCGTGGTAGGTATAGGCTACCTGGTCTACAAGGGAATGAAGAAATAAGGCGACGCATCCCATCGCCTACTTATAGAGAAAGCTTCAGGGGTGTATCAATGGATTGTGGTCCGTTGATACACCCCTGTGCTGTATATTTAGGTCTGTGCGAAGTCGAATACGAGTTGCCTCACCTTAGGCTCATGCTTAGGCTCCTGATGGCATCGCTGAGGTTGCTCATAGGCTTCAAGGTCGATGAAAAGATCAAGCTGCACGGCCACATCCGACTTGATGCAGTAGTACCCTCTGCAGATGTGCTTGAATGGCGATTTTCTTTGCTTTGATTGCGACCACAGGTAGCGGCTGATGCTCTTGTAGAGATCTGGATACGAGAGGTCGTTGGCAAAGAGATTGGTGTGGAGATTGTAGATGCGACGTACCAGCTGGCACACACGCATACCATCGCGCCCGCTCGGAAGCAGGTGTTCCATGATTTCTCTGTGGTATACGTTTTTCATCGCTTAGAAAAGTTTGTGCTACAAAGATACAATAAAAAACACAATATACGTTAAAGTATGGGGAATTTCCTACATAAATTGGGGAATCCCCTCTCTGTGTTTCATGAATAAGTATTAAATTTGCAATTGAATAACTGAGAAAACAAACAAATACAATACATTATGAAGGCAAAAGTAATCCTTACAGCATTGGTGATGGCCATCCCATTCTGCGCTTTCGCACAGGATGACGATGACATGTACTTCGTACCCAAGAAGCGCACCACCACCCGCGCCAACGTCACTCTCGACCCTGGCTTCGCTACTCCCGAGCCCGGCATGAGAGGATGTCATCGCGACGTGGATGAATACAACCGACGCGGACGTTGTCATAGTGCATACCGTGGTTGTCAGGCAGATAGCCTCGGTTGCGATACTGCAAGAATAGACGAGCAGATTGACTACGAGATGACGGGCCGTCTGCATCGCTATCATGGCTACAATCGTCACCACGACATCGATCTCTACGACGACTATTACTACAATGGCTATGTGGGTCTCTATAATCCCTGGTACTGCAGCGCATGGTACAGTCCCTACTACAGCTGGGGCTGGGGCGGCTGGCACTATGGTTGGTACGATCCCTGGTACGGCCCTTGGTATGGTCCCCACTATGCATGGGGCTGGGGTGGCTGGTATGATCCCTGGTATGGTCCCGGATGGTGGCACTCATGGTATCCCCACCACCACTGGACAGCCAGCACACGTGGCACACGCTTTGGTGTATATGGCGGTTCGGCAGGAGGCCGACGCGGTTCGTTGGCCGGCACCACCTCACGTGGCAGCAGCCGTGGTGGACGAGGCACCCTGACCGACACTCGCACCTCAGGTCGTCCCTCACAGTCCACCAGCCGCAGCAGCCGATGGGGCTCACAGATGGGACAGCCCTCACGCTCTACCACTACCCAGCGCACCACTACCATTCAGCGCTCTACCCAGCAGCCCACACGTTCGTCGGGCACTACCAACTATGGTGGCAGCCGTGGCAGTTTCAGCGGCGGCAGTTTCGGTGGTGGCAGCTTCCGAGGTGGCAGCTTCGGAGGCGGCAGTTTTGGCGGCGGCAGTCGTGGAGGTGGCCGTGGAGGCAGATAACCCAGGTATATCACATCA
>CALZKW010000078.1 GCA_945788095.1 uncultured Prevotellaceae bacterium
GTATTTTGATAATTTCAATAACCATTGTTTCCTACAGCCCTTCCATCAGAAATCTTCGCAGATGAAGAAAGACAATGTTTCTCATCACCTTCTCTATATCCAACAAAATTAACGATTTTTTTGTATGGACAACAAATATCGTGTCGCAATACGGATTCCCCACCTTAAATTACTCATGCGTAACGTAACATCGTGTTACGCAGAAAAATCGATACCCAACTATATCATTCTCCCCATCCTCCAAAAAGGAATTGATTCCATTGTTCTTTGTAAGCATTCGATAAATTACACGTTGTAGCAGTTGTAGAACAGTTGTACCTTTGCACCCGCAATATTGCAACAGAACTACAACTGCTATTATTATGACCAAAGAAGAATTTGCAGCACTACAACTTAACCACCGGGAAAGCGGTAAGACATTAAAGGAGTTCCTAAAGGATTTAGTTGTCGGGTATCAAACTTGGGTTAAATTAATTTAATTAATACGCGTGAACAACCGCATAATTGCATAATTATAATTGAAAAATGGCTTCTGAATTTCGAATTTATTCTATAGAAGAAACAGTTGGTTTTAACACGCATCAAAATGCACCATCCTAATCTCTGCCCCCTCCCTCTGGGCGAATAGGAGCGCAGCCAGGATAGTAGGCCAGCATAACGGATAGATGCCCCTACCCTATCCGGCAAAATCCCTCAGTGTGCGGGGGATTACTCGTCAGAGAGGAGCATGTCGAGAAAGTCGGAGAGCTCTATGCCATGGAGATTCTGGGCTACAATCAGGCCGTTGTAGTCCACTATGACATTAAAGGGGATGTACTCGAAGCCAAACTGGCGGGGAGTGACGTGATTGGTGTCGAAATAGTTGTCCTGCCAGGGGAAGCGGTAGCCACGCAGAGCATGGAGCCACTCGTCCGTCTCGGGATCGAGGCTGATGGTGATGACGTTGAGTCCCTTCGACTTGTAACGCTCGTAGGTCTGGATGAGGGCGGGCAACTCCTTGCGGCAGGGGGCACAGTAGGCTGCCCAGAAGTCCACAAGCGTGTAGCGGGCCACCTTGTCGCGAAAGTCGAGGGTGTGCTCCTGCATGAGTGTGTCCTGCACGCTGAGGGGCTTGGCTATCTGCCCATTGCGCACATGGGTAAACACCATCTTGCGCACCATACGTCCGTAGTAGCTGTTTTTGGCCTTGCCGTCGAGGGAGTTGAACATGGTGCGGAAGCGGTCGTCGAGCACACCATAGAGGCGGAGCATGAGCAGGGGGCCCATGAAGGAGTCGCGATAGGAGTCCACCATGTCGTGGATGTAGGCATGCACCTCCGTGTCACGGCTGTTGACCATCTGCAGGTAGTTTTGCTCCTCATAGCTACCCCTCTGGAGGGCAGCGATGACGGAGTTGTCGCCCAGGGCCATAGCCTCATCATAGCGGCTACTGATCTCGGCATAGTCGGCAGGCACACGACTGAGGCTATCGCGGTAGCGCATCACACTCGTTATCATGGTGTGATACTCCTCCTGGGCCGATGCTCCGTCGACGGTGAGGCCCTGGAAGACGGCCGAATGGTGATTCTTGGAGTACTGGCTGCGCAGTTTTCCCCTCAGCGTCACGCATTCGCCTGGTTGCAGCAGCACCTCCATCATGCCCTGCTTTCCCTTGAGCGAAATGATGAGGATGCGGGGCTCACCGAGCACAAAGGTGTCGGCACGCTGCACCAGTGCAGAGCGCTCCGTAGTGACAGGCTTGTGGACACCATCGATGATGCCCCAGCGGTAAACAAGTGTGTCGGATTTAGAAAAGCCCTTCACATCATAGTTGACAATGGTCACTCGTCGCTGTGCCCACCCCATAAGGGTGAGCAGCGAGAGTAATATAAGTGTGAAGGATCGTAGCATGGGATGACTATGAATTCATGCTAAGCAGGAACTCCTGGTTGTTGATGGTGGGACGCATACGTTCTGACACAAAGGTCATGGCCTCTACGGGATTCATGTCCGAGAGGACCTTACGCAGCACCCAAGAGCGCTCGAGCGTGAGCTTGTCGAGCAGCAAGTCGTCGCGGCGGGTCGAACTTGCCACGATATTGACGGCGGGGAAGATGCGCTTGTTGCTCAGTGTGCGGTCGAGCTGCAGCTCCATGTTGCCCGTTCCCTTGAACTCCTCGAAGATGACCTCGTCCATCTTGCTACCTGTGTCGACAAGGGCTGTAGCGATGATGGTGAGCGAACCGCCACCCTCTACATTACGCGCAGCACCAAAGAAGCGCTTGGGCTTGTGGAGGGCATTGGCATCCACACCACCAGTCAGCACCTTACCGCTGGCAGGCGACACAGTGTTGTAGGCACGGGCCAGACGCGTGATACTATCGAGGAAGATGACCACATCGTGGCCACACTCCACCATGCGCTTGGCCTTCTCCAGCACGATGCCGGCTATCTTGACATGCTGCGAAGCCTCCTCGTCGAAGGTAGAGGCGATGACCTCGGCATTGACCGTGCGGGCCATATCGGTCACCTCCTCGGGACGCTCATCGATGAGCAGCATCATAAGGTAGGCCTCGGGATGATTCTTGGCTATGGCATTGGCTATCTCCTTCATCAGCATGGTCTTACCCGTCTTGGGCTGTGCCACGATGAGGGCACGCTGACCCTTACCGATGGGTGAGAACATATCTACCACACGCACGCTAAGCTTGTCGCTGCGATCGCCTGAGCAGAGCTGGAACTTCTCGTTGGGGAAGAGAGGCGTGAGATGCTCAAAGGGGATACGGTCGCGCACTACGGCGGGGTCAAGACCATTGACACGCTCTATCTTGGAGAGGGGGAAGAAGCGCTCACCTGGACGGGGAGGACGCACTCGGCCCTCGACGACGTCGCCAGTCTTGAGGCCGTAGGTCTTGATCTGCTGGGGTGACACGTAGATGTCGTCGGGCGACGAGAGATAGTTGTAGTCGCTGGAGCGCAAGAAGCCATAACCGTCGGAGGTAATCTCGAGCACACCACGGCCAGGCACGAGGTCGGCAAAGTCGTAGGGCTCATAAGCCTCCTGCTGGGGCCTGTCCTGCCCATAGTCGGGAGCAACCACAGCCTTGGGATGCACTCTCTCGGGCTTCTGCATGGGCATCATGATATTATTGCCCAGCTGTTCTATATCCTTGATAATAATGAAATCAGGTTCGTTACGATTGAAGAATGCATCTATATCCTCCTGTGTGAGGGGAGCACCAGGCTCGGGCATGGCCTCGGGAGCCGATGCCTCGGGGGCCTCAGGGGCCTCAGCGACAGGTGCTACGGCAGCGGGCTGCTCGCCCTCGCCGTCTGTCTCGGGCTCAGCCTCGGCCTTATCGTCCTCCTGCTGCTGAGCTGCAGCGAGGGCTGCCAGTTCGGCCTCCTTCTCTGCCTTACTCTTGCGACCTCGCTTCTTGGGTGCGGGAGTCTCTGCCACGGGCTCTTCGGCCACGGGCTGCTCATCACCATTGGCCTGCAATGCAGCTGCAGCAGCAAGGGCTGCCAGTTCGGCCTCCTTCTCTGCCTTGCTCTTGCGACCTCGCTTCTTAGGTGCGGGAGCCTCCACCACGGGAGCTTCCTCGGGCATCTGCTCCTCTACGGGTGCAAACAGGTCCATGGCTGCCGATGCAGGCTTGGTGATCACAGCCGAGGTACCTGCGGGGAGGTTGTCGGCCTTCTTGTTGCGCTTACCCTTGGCGTCGAGATGCGTACCCTCGCCATTGTCGTTGGCCGAATAGACGGCGCTGGTCTTCTTGGGCGCAGCGATACGCTTGCGCTTGGGTTTCTCAGCCACCATCGACGAAGCCTCCGACTCCTTGTCTATGATGTCGTATATAATCTCGATGCTGCTACCCTGGTCTGTAGCACCCACCTGGCGTGCCACAGCCTTGAGCTCATCGAGCGACATTCCTTCCAATTCACTCTTAGTATGCATAGTATAAATAGGTATATTTGGATTTATTACCCCCTCCTGCCACAATTCTGTGTCCTGTCTGCCCTCACAAATGGCGAGAAGCATGGATGCAGAAGCAGAAGCTGCGGTAATGTCAATTTAGTACGATTAGTTTTACTCTCTGTGATGCAGTATCCCCTCTTAGGCCCCTGGGCTGTCTTTGCATCAACCTTGCCCACATGCTGTCACGATGCTCGCATCGCTCCCTCGTTATTATAGGCTGTCTGCAGAAAACAAATTCCCTATTCTTCGCGACCTATATAATAGGACCTGCCTTAAAAATCTTTGTTGAAAATATAATGGATAATGGATAGCAAACCTACTTTTTTCGCATTTGCTACCGCAAAGTTAAGCATATTCGTGTTATGAACCAAACTTTTTTCGTAATTTCGCGACAAATTACGTATATAATGGCATTAGTAAACCCATATTTACAGGTCGAGGGACTCACGCGCAGCGTGGGCGACCGCGTGCTGTTTGCTAATCTTTCCTTTGGCATTGCCGAGGGACAGCGTGTGGGACTCATCGCCCAAAATGGCACTGGCAAGACCACCCTGCTCAACATTCTGGCGGGCAAGGACATCTACGATGGCGGTTCCATCGTCTACCGTCGCGACCTCCGCATTGGCTACCTCGAGCAGGAGCCCGAGTACCCCATGGACCTCACCGTCATGGAGGCCTGCTTCTGGCATGGCAATTCGACCACCAACCTCATACGCGAATACGAGGAATGCCTGCAGACAGAGGGCAACCCCGGACTGCAAGACATACTCGACCGCATGGACCACGAGCGCGCCTGGGACTACGAGACACGCTCGAAGCAAATCCTGGGCCACCTCAAGATACACGACTTCAACCAGCCCCTCTCGCAACTCTCGGGCGGACAGCTCAAGCGCGTGGCCCTTGCCAACATACTCATCACCGAGCCCGATCTGCTCATACTCGACGAGCCCACCAACCACCTCGACCTCGAGATGATAGAATGGCTCGAGGACTATCTCAACCGCTCGCAGATGACCGTGCTCATGGTCACCCACGACCGCTACTTCCTCGACCGTGTCTGCAACCTCATCCTCGAGATGGACGATGAGACACTCTATACCTACCGCGGCAACTATGCCTACTACCTCGAGAAGCGACAGGAGCGCATCGACGTGGCACGCAGCGAGATAGCACGCGCCAACAACCTCTACCGCACCGAACTCGACTGGATGCGACGCCAGCCTCAGGCGCGTGGCCATAAGGCACGCTACCGCGAGGAGGCATTCTATGAACTCGAGAAGCAGGCCAAGCGACGCATAGAGGAGCAACAGGTGCGCCTGCAGGTCAAGTCCACCTACATCGGCAGCAAGATATTCGAGGCAGAATACGTGAGTAAGGCGTTTACCACAGACAACGGACAACAGACAACGGACAACGGAGAGCCTAAGAAAAAAGTCATACTGAAGGACTTCTATTACAACTTCTCACGCTTTGAGAAGATGGGCATCGTGGGTGCCAACGGCACGGGCAAGAGCACCTTCATCAAGATGCTCCTGGGCGAGCTGGCTCCCGACAGCGGGCGCTTTGTGGTGGGCGAGACGGTACGTTTCGGCTACTTCTCACAGCAGGGCATGCACTTCGACGAGTCCATGAAGGTCATCGACGTGGTGCGACGCGTGGCCGAATACATCGACCTCGGCGGCGGACGCCATCTCACCGCCATGCAGTTCCTGCAGCACTTCATGTTCTCCCCCCAGCAACAGCAGAACTACGTATACAAACTCTCCGGTGGAGAGAAGCGCCGCCTCTATCTCTGCACCGTGCTGATGCAGAATCCCAACTTCCTCGTGCTCGACGAGCCCACCAACGACCTCGACATCATCACCCTCCAGGTGCTCGAGGAGTATCTGGCAGACTTCCGCGGATGCGTCATTGTGGTCAGCCACGACCGCTACTTCATGGACAAGGTGGTCGACCACCTGCTCGTATTCCGTGGCGAAGGCGAAATCAAGGACTTCCCAGGCAACTACACCCAGTTCCGCGACTGGGAGAAACTCGAGAGCAAGAAGGAGAGCGAAGAGGCCAAGCCCAAGAGCGACGGCCACGAGCAGAAACAGAAGCCACGCCTCAGCGAACAGAAGCGTCGCCTCACCTTCAAGGAGCGCAAGGAATACGAGGCCCTCGAGGCAGACATCGAAACCCTCGAGGCAGAGAAGAAACAGATAGAGGATGCACTCTCGAGCGGCACCATCTCTGTGGAGGAAATCACAACACTCAGCAAGCGCCTGCCCCTGCTCAACGACGAACTCGATGAGAAAAGTATGCGCTGGCTCGAACTATCCGAGTTTGCCTAACCCATTAGACCTATTAGACCAATTTCAAAATACTGAACATGAAGACAAGACTAACATCTCTGGCCATGATCCTCGCGCTCGCCATGGGTGCGAAGGCACAGAGCACCGAGCTACTGTTGCTCAGTGGATGGCGCTTCCACCGCGGAGCAGCCGAAGGCGCACAACAGGTGCAGTATGACGACAGCCAGTGGCAGCGTGTCAGCGTGCCACACGACTGGGCCATCTCAGGCCCCTTCGACAAGGACATAGACAAACAAGTGGTAGCCATCAAGGAGAATGGCGAACAGCAGGCCACCGAGAAGACCGGCCGCAGCGGTTCGCTGCCATGGATCGGCGAGGGATGGTATCGCACAGAGATCACCATCCCCGAGGGATACACCAGCGGCGAACTCATCTTCGACGGCGCCATGGCAGAGCCCCACGTGTGGGTGGATGGCCAGGACGTGGGCTACTGGGCCTACGGCTACAACACCTTCAGCCTGCCCCTCAAGGGAGACGCCGTTAAGCCCGGCAAGCACACAGTGGCCGTACATCTCCAGAATGTGGAGGAGTCATCACGCTGGTATCCCGGAGCAGGTATATACCGCCCCGTGCGCCTCGTGCTCCACAAGGAGGTCTACCTCGAGCGCTGGGAGACCTTCGCACGCACCACACGCCTCGACGGCATTGCTGCCAACATCATGCAGGCCGAGAGTGCACGCATCACTGTCAGCAGCACCATCAACGGCAAGCCCAAAGGCAGCAAACTCTATATCCGACAGACACTGCTCGACGGCAACGGACAGCAGGTGGCACGCAATGAGCGCGAACTCTGGGGATCGATACTGACCAGCATACAGGTGCTCGACGTCAAGAACGCACTCCTCTGGACCCCCGAGAGTCCCGTCCTATACACCCTCGTGACCGAAGTGCGCGAGGGCGACCGCATCTGGGACCGCCAGGAAACCAAGGTGGGCATCCGATTGGCAGAATACACCCAGGAGGGCTTCTTCCTCAACGGTGAGAAGCGCAAGTTCAAGGGCGTATGCCTCCACCACGACATGGGCCCCACCGGTGTGGCCTTCTACAAGGACGCCTTCCGTCGCCAGGTGCGTCTGCTCAAGGAGATGGGCTGCGATGCCATCCGTACCGCCCACAACACACCCTGTCCCTGGCAGATGGACATCTGCGACGAGATGGGTATGATGGTGATGGCCGAGAGCTTTGACATGTGGAAGAGCCCCAAGTGCAAGAATGGCTACGCACGCTTCTTTGACAAGGTTGATACCGAGAGCGTGAATGCAGACGGGCAGAAATGGTTTATCCGCGACATCACCAACCTCGTCAAGGTGCACCGCAACCACCCAAGCCTCGTAATGTGGAGCATCGGCAACGAGGTGCCCGAGCAGGGCACGGCCGACGGCCTCTACTACTCCACCGTCATGCAGGACCTCATACACCAGCTCGACGGCACACGCCCATGCACTCAGGGCATGAACCACGGCACCTCAGCCATGCACAATGGTGTATGGCAGACCATGGACGTGCCGGGCTGGAACTACCACGTCTTCGCCTACCGTCAGGGCGAGCAGCAGGCCAAGAACGGCATCATCCTGGGCAGCGAGACAGCATCCACCGTGTCAAGCCGCGGTGTGTATAAATTCCCCGTCAAGGAAGAGATACAGACCGCCTATCCCGATGGCCAGGTGAGCAGCTACGACCTCGAGAAGTGCTACTGGAGCAATCTGCCCGACGACGATTGGATGCTGCAGGACAAGGATCCCCGCAACATTGGCGAATTTGTCTGGACAGGCTTCGACTACCTGGGTGAGCCCACTCCATACGATGAGTACTGGCCCTCGCGCAGCAGCTACTTTGGCATCTACGACCTCGCCGGTCTGCCCAAGGACCGCGTCTACCTCTACCGCACCCACTGGGCACCCGAGAAGGAGACACTCCACATCCTGCCCCACTGGAACTGGCAGGGCCGCGAGGGCGAGCAGACACCCGTATTTGTATATACCAATTACCCCGAGGCCGAACTCTTCATCAACGGCAAGAGCCAGGGCCGCCGCAAGCATATCGATGTGGATCTCGATGAATATCTGAAAGCCACCGTACGCGCCAAGACACCCTGGGGCCACGACACCTTTGCCGACCCCAACGCCAAGAACAACCGTCTGGACCGCTACCGCATGCGATGGATGGACGTAGTCTATGAGCCCGGTGAAGTCAAGGTCGTAGCCTATGACAAGGATGGTAAGGCTGTGGCAGAGAAGACTCTGCGCACCGCGGGCCGTCCTCACCACATCGAGGTGGAGGCCGACCGTCCATGGATGGCCGCACAGCCAGTAGACAGTGATGGCAAAGCTCTCGACACGCCCTGTCTCACCTATTATACCATACGCGTGATGGACAAGGACGGCAACCTCTGCCCCGATGCCGACAACCAGCTTTCCTTCCAGGTCAAGGGCCAGTCAGCACGCTTCAATTCGTGCTGCAACGGCGACGCCACATCCCTCGAGGTATTCACCGAGCCCACAATGAAGGCCTTCCACGGACAGTTGGTAGTCGTAGTGGAGAGCACACCCACGGCAGGCACCTCTACCCTCACCGTCAGCGGCAAGGGCCTCAAGGCTGCCAAGACAACCATAACTATAAAATAACTCATCACGTGCCTGGCCATATTACGGCCAGACACACAATCCCACAAAAAACATGAAAAAATTCTTTCTCTCAGCCATCCTCTTGGCAACCTGTGCCTTCACATCAATGGCACAGACACCCAAATTCGTGTTCTACTTCATCGGCGATGGTATGGGTCTCAACCAGGTGAACGGCACCGAGACCTATCTGGCTGCCCAGGAGGGACGCATCGGCATACAGCCCCTCACCTTTGCCGACTTCCCCTACACCACCTTTGCCACCTCCTACTCAGCCTCTAACGGCATCACCGACTCGGCAGCAGGTGGCACCGCACTGGCTACTGGGCACAAGACCTACAACGGATGCATCGGTCTGATGGCCGACAGCGTCACTGCCGTCACCTCGGTGGCTGTATGGGCCCGCGAGGCAGGTGCAGCCGTAGGTGTGAGCACCAGCGTGAGCATCGACCATGCCACACCCGCAGCCTTCTATGCCCACCAGCCCAGCCGCAGCATGTACTACGAGATTGGCCAGGAGCTGGCCAAGAGCCAGTTCGACTTCTTCGGCGGCAGCGACTTCCTCCACCCCGAGCGTCAGGGCCAGCCCTCACTCTATGAGCAGGCCCAGCAGGCAGGCTACACCATAGCCCGCGGATACAAGGACTATGGCAAGAAGGCCAAGAAGGCCGACAAGATGATACTCTTCCAGACCGAGGAGGCCAGTCGCAAGGACCGCAGCGCCCTGCCCTATGCCAAGGACCGCCAGAAGGGCGACATGTCGCTCCAGGAGATTGTGCGTGCCGGCATCAACTTCCTGACCAAGAAGAATCCCGAGCGTTTCTTCCTCATGGTCGAGGGCGGCAAGATAGATTGGGCCTGCCACTCCAACGATGCAGCCACCGTCTACGAGGAGGTCATCGACATGGACAATGCCATCCGCGTGGCATACGAGTTCTATGCCCAGCACCCCGACGAGACACTCATCGTCGTGACAGCCGACCATGAGACAGGTGGTCTCGGCCTCGGCAATGGCGACTATGTGCAGAAGAGCCACCTCTACAAGTACCAGCGCCAGAGCGTGGATGCCTATAGCCGCCACATCAGCCAGCTCATCGAGCAGAAGGGCGAGCACCTCACCTATGACATTATCAAGGCGGACCTCCGCGACAACTTCGGTTTCTGGGCCTCCGTACCCCTCCACAAGTATCAGGAGGACCAGTTGAAGCGTACCTACGACGACATCATCGCTGGTCGTGCTCAGGCCAAGGAGAGCATGTACTCCAAGGTGTCAGCCCTGGCCGAGACAGCCAAGGCCATCCTCAATCGCAATGCCCACCAGGCATGGACCTCAGGCACCCACACCAATGGCTATGTGCCCGTCTTTGCCATCGGAGCCGGTGCAGAGCAGTTCCATGGCCGCCTCAACAACATTGACATCCCCGTCATCATCGGCCGCGTGGCGGGGTATAAATAGACAACGGACTACAGACAACGGGCAATATCGTTCCAGCCGTTTCAACGGCTGGCCTAATATCCAAATTATGAAAACACAAGCTATCCTCGGAGCCCTACTCATAGCTCCCACACTTGCCATGGCCCAGGAGGTCAAGGTGGAATTCTATACCCCCAACATTGTGCGTGTCACCAAGACGGCTGATGCTGCACCCGTAGACAAACAGTCGCTGGTAGTCATCGCCAAGCCAGAGGCCACCAAGGTGAGCACCTCTACCAAGAGCGGAGTCATCACCTACCGCTCTGCAGCTCTCCAGGTCTGCGTCAGCGCAGATGGCAAGGTTAGCTTCAAGGACGCCAAGGGCAACACCCTCATGACTGAGGGCCAGTATGCCTTTGCCCCCATCACCTTCGGCCCCGACGAGGGTGCCTACCGCGTGTCGCAGCGCTTCTCGCTCGATGCCGACGAGGCCATCTATGGTATGGGCATGATGCAGAATGGAAAGCTCAACCTCCGCGGCGAGGACCGACGCATGGAGCAGAGCAATCTCGAGGACTTTGCTCATTTCTATCAGAGCATCAAGGGCTACGGCATCTACTGGGACAACTACTCCCCCACCCGTTTCCAGACCCCCAAGGAGGGCGAGGCAGGCGACGTGGTGCTCGAGTCGGAGGTAGGCAAACTGATTGACTACTATTTCATACAAGGCCAGAATGCCGACGGTGTCATCGCCGGCATGCGCCACCTCTCGGGCCAGGTGCCCATGTTCCCCCTCTGGACCTATGGTTTCCACCAGTGCCGTGAGCGCTACAAGAGCCAGCAGGAACTCTTGGAGGTGGTACACAAATACCGCGACCTCAAGATCCCCTTCGACGGCATCATCCAGGACTGGCAGTACTGGGGCAGCAACTACAACTGGAATGCCATGGAATTCCTCAACCCCGACTTCGACCGCGCACAGCAGATGATCGATGAGGTGCACCGCCAGGGCGCCCACATCAGCATCTCCGTGTGGGCCTCGTTTGGCCCCGAGACCAAGGCCTACAAGGAACTCAAGGAGAAGGGCCACCTGCTCTCCTTCACCACCTGGCCCGAGAGCGGACTCCCCTTCTGGCCCCCACGCAAGGACTATCTGAGCGGTGTGCGCTGCTACGATGTCTACAGCAAGGAGGCACGCGACATCTATTGGAAGAACCTCTCGCGCCTCCACAAGATGGGCATCGATGCCTGGTGGATGGACTCCACCGACCCCGACCACATGAACTACAAGGACTCCGACCTCGACGAGATCACAGCCATGGGTTCCTATCGCAGCGTGCGCAACGCCTTCCCCCTCATGACCGTGGGCGGTGTCTACGACTCGCAGCGTGCCGTTGACACCAACAAGCGCGTCTATATCCTCACCCGTTCCTTCTTCGCCGGCCAGCAGCGCTACGGCTCTATGTCATGGTCGGGCGATATCGGTTCGTCGTGGGATAGTTTCCGCAAGCAGGTTCCCCTCATGCTCAACCACACCCTGACGGCCAACCCCAACACCAACTCCGACATCGGTGGCTTCTTTGCCGGTGCCTACAACACCCAGGGTAGCAACTCAGCGCCCCGCAACCCCCAGTATCAAGAGCTCATGGTGCGCTGGATGCAGTTTGGCGCCTTCAACCCCATGATGCGTAGCCACGGTGCCGACATCAAGCGCGAGATCTACTACTTCGGCCACGAGGGTCAGCCCATCTACGACGCCCTGGTGGATGCCGTCAAGTTGCGCTACCACTTCCTGCCCTACATCTACTCGCAGGCATGGCAGGTGCACAAGCACAACGATTCCTACATGCGTGCCCTCTTCATGGACTTCCCCAAGGACAAGCAGACGTGGTCCAACGGTCGTGAGTTCCTCTTCGGCCGCAACATCCTCGTATGTCCCGTGCTTCAGCCCCTCTACACCACCGAGCGCATCGTCCACACCGATGCCCTCTCGGGCTGGAACAAGCAGGAGGGCAAGCGCGAGGAGTATCCCCCCGTGGACTGGACCGAGCAGAAGACCTACGAGGTCTACCTCCCCGCCGGCACCAACTGGTATGACTACTGGAGCGGAGAGCTCCACAAGGGCGGACAGACACTAAGCGTGGATGCCACCATAGCCCACTCGCCCCTCTTCATCAAGGCCGGCAGCATCATCCCCACCGGCCCCGATGCCCAGTGGAGCAACGAGCAGAAGTGGGACAACCTCACCATCAATGTCTATCCCGGCCAGGATGCTACCTTCACCCTCTACGAGGACGAGGGCGACAACTATAACTACGAAAAGGGCAAGTACACCGAGATAGACTTCCAGTGGAACGACCGCTCACACACCCTCACCATCATGCCTCGCAAGGGCAACTACGAGGGCATGCTCCTGGAGCGCCGCTTCACCATCCGTACCGCCACGGTGCAGAAGGTGGTCAGCTATAAGGGCCAGAAGCTGACGGTCAACATGCTCTAACCGACCCAACAATGACAGAATAAGAAATGCAAGAACGGGCAAGAATTATGTCCTGCCCGTTCTTGTCTTAAAATCAACTAA
>CALZKW010000079.1 GCA_945788095.1 uncultured Prevotellaceae bacterium
ATATGGTTGACGATGAGGAGATGCTTGAGCTCGTTGAGATGGAGATGCAGGAGCTGCTCACCGCTTATGAGTTCGAGGACGAGACTCCTATCATCCGCGGTTCTGCTCTCGGTGCCCTCAATGGCGTTCCTGAGTGGGAGGAGTCAGTTATGAAGCTCATGGAGGCTTGCGATACCTGGATTCAGGAGCCCGTTCGTGCCATAGATAAGCCCTTCTTGATGCCCGTTGAGGACGTATTCTCTATCACTGGTCGTGGTACCGTTGCTACTGGTCGTGTTGAGACTGGTGTTGTAAAGGTAGGCGATGAGGTTCAGATTCTCGGTCTCGGTGAGGACAAGAAGTCAGTTATCACCGGTGTTGAGATGTTCCGCAAGCTCCTCGATCAGGGTGAGGCTGGTGACAACGTAGGTCTTCTCCTCCGTGGTATCGACAAGCAGGAGATCAAGCGTGGTATGGTTATCACTCATCCCGGTGCTATCACTCCTCACTCAGGCTTCAAGGCATCTATCTATGTTCTGAAGAAGGAAGAGGGTGGCCGTCATACTCCTTTCGGTAACAAGTATCGTCCTCAGTTCTATCTCCGTACTATGGACTGTACTGGTGAGATTCACCTCCCCGAGGGCGTTGAGATGGTAATGCCTGGTGATAACGTAGAGATCACTGTTAACCTCATCTACAAGGTTGCTCTCAACGTAGGTCTCCGTTTCGCTATCCGCGAGGGTGGTCGTACCGTAGGTTCAGGTCAGATTACCGAGGTATTCGACTAATTGCCTGAATGAGTCCTTGTGACTCACTACAAAATATATAGTTGAGAGTCTTAGAGCACAGCTCAAGACTGACTCTAAGCTCTCAACTTCTTACGGGAATAGCTCAGTTGGTAGAGCACTGGTCTCCAAAACCAGGTGTCGGGAGTTCGAGCCTCTCTTCCCGTGCTAAAAGAATTTAATATGTTCAAGAAGATAATTCAAGGTATAAAGGATTCATACGAAGAACTCGTGCACAGGACCACTTGGCCTACGCGTTCAGAGCTTATGAACAGTGCGGTCGTTGTATTAACAGCTTCCCTTTGTATCGCACTGGTTGTTTTCGTTTTAGATGAAGCTTTCCAGTTGGGAATGAATCTTATCTATGGTATTTTACGCTAATTTGTGAGAAATGGCTGACATTCAGATGAAGTGGTACGTACTGCGTGCTACCAGCGGAAAGGAAGGCAAAGCCAAGGATTACATCGATACACTCATCGCTCAAGGCGGTGAGTTTGCTCGCTATGTAAATCAGGTGATGATTCCCACAGAGAAGGTCGTAGTAGCAAGAAAAGATGGCAAGCGCAGCGTTAAGGAGAAAAATCGCTTCCCTGGCTATATCTTTGTAGAGGCATGCCTCGAAGGAGGTACACAGGAAACTCTGCGCAATGTGCCCAATGTTTATGGTTTCCTTTGCGAAACCAAGACAAACGTTAAGCCCATGCCACTCTCTAAGCTCGAGGCTAAGCAGATGCTTGGCAACATAGATGAGGTAATCGAACTTACCGATGAGGTAACAGTTCCCTACGAGGTTGGTGAAAACGTTAAGGTGATCGATGGTCCATTCAGTGGATTTGACGCCATCATCGTTGAGGCTAACAACGAAAAGAAGAGACTGAAGGTTGAGGTAAAGATCTTCGGACGCAAGACGCCCGTCGAACTTGGTTACGCACAGGTTGAAAAGCAGTAAATGTAGTTTGTTACCTACATCCAAGCTTTCAATATTTCAATTATAAAACAAACAAGACAATGGCTAAAGAAGTTGCTGGATTAATCAAATTACAGATTAAAGGAGGCGCTGCAAATCCATCACCCCCAGTAGGTCCCGCTCTGGGTTCCAAGGGTATCAACATCATGGATTTCTGTAAGGCATTCAACGCCAGAACTCAGGACAAGGCTGGTAAGGTTCTTCCTGTAGTTATTACCTATTATACTGACAAGAGCTACGACTTCGTCGTTAAGACTCCTCCCGTAGCTATTCAGTTGATGGAGGCTGCCAAGGTTAAGGGTGGCTCAGCTGAGCCCAATCGTAAGAAGGTGGCTGAGATCACTTGGGATCAGGTTCGCACTATTGCTGAGGACAAGATGCCCGACCTTAACTGCTTTACAGTAGAGGCTGCAATGCGTTTGGTTGCAGGTACAGCGAGAAGTATGGGTATCACCGTAAAGGGCGACTTTCCTTGTTAATAATTAAAATCTTCAATTGAAAATGAGTAAACTGACAAAGAATCAGAAGTTGGTAGCTGATAAGATTGAAGCAGGAAAGGCATACTCCCTGAAGGAGGCTTCACAGTTGGTAAAGGATATTACCACTACCAAGTTTGACGCTTCTGTGGATATCGATGTACGCCTGGGTGTTGACCCTCGTAAGGCTAACCAGATGGTACGTGGCGTTGTGTCACTCCCCAATGGTACTGGTAAGACCGTACGCGTACTCTGCCTCTGTACTCCTGACCAGGAGACTGCTGCAAAGGAAGCTGGCGCTGACTATGTAGGTCTCGATGAGTATATCGAGAAGATAAAGGGTGGTTGGACTGACATTGATGTCATCATCACCATGCCCGCTATCATGGGTAAGATTGGTGCCCTGGGTCGTGTACTCGGTCCCCGTGGCCTCATGCCTAATCCCAAGAGCGGTACCGTTACCATGGACGTTGCCAAGGCCGTTCGTGAGGTAAAGCAGGGTAAGATTGACTTCAAGGTTGACAAGACTGGTATCGTACACACCTCTATCGGTAAGGTGTCTTTCACCGCTGAGCAGATCGCTCAGAACGCAAGAGAGTTTATGGCTACCATCATGAAGCTCAAGCCATCTTCAGCAAAGGGAACATATGTAAAGAGTATTTATCTTTCAAGTACAATGAGCCGTGGTATCAAGGTTGATCCTAAGGCAATTGATGAAAACTAAAATATCGTAAGCAATCATGAGAAAGGAAGATAAAGCTAATATTATTGCACAGCTCGGTGAGACTATCAAGCAGTATCCTCACTTCTACATCGTAGACGTTGAGGGTCTGAACGCAGAGCAGACAAGCGCACTGCGTCGTCAGTGCTTCAAGAGCGAGATTAAGATGGTGGTTGTAAAGAACACCCTCTTGCAGAAGGCTCTCGAGGCTTCTGAGATTGAGTTCGACTCACTCTATGGTGTACTCAAGGGTACTACCGCTGTAATGTTCACTAACGTGGCAAACGCTCCTGCCAAGATGATCAAGGATCTCAAGAAGAAGAAGCAGGAGAAGCCCGCACTCAAGGGTGCTTACGCAGAGGAGGGTATCTACGTTGGAGAGAATCAGCTTGATGCACTCTGCTCAATCAAGAGCAAGAACGAGGTTATCGCAGAGATCGTTGCTCTGCTCCAGTCTCCTGCCAAGAACGTACTCTCTGCACTCCAGTCTGGACAGAATACTATCCACGGTGTGCTTAAGACTCTTGGCGAGCGCCCCGAATAATCATTATCAAATAAGTAACTAACAATAATAAAATAAGAATTAAAATGGCAGATTTGAAAGCTATTGCTGAAGAGTTGGTAAACTTGACAGTAAAGGAAGTTAATGAGTTGGCAACCATCCTCAAGGATGAGTACGGAATTGAGCCCGCTGCTGCAGCTGTTGCTGTTGCTGCTGGTCCTGCTGCTGCCGGTGAGGCTGCTGCAGAGGAGAAGACTGACTTCGACGTAGTTCTCGTTGAGGCAGGTGCTGCTAAGCTCCAGGTCGTTAAGGCTGTTAAGGAGGCTTGCGGTCTCGGTCTGAAGGAGGCTAAGGAGGCTGTAGACGGCTGTCCTAGCGTTCTCAAGGAGGGTATGCCTAAGGCAGACGCTGAGGCTCTCAAGAAGCAGCTCGAAGAGGCTGGTGCTAAGATTGAGTTGAAGTAATTCAAACTCACTTTAAGGAAATTATGGTAAAGGATCCTCTGGTAGAGGGTTCTTTACCTTTTTGCGTCTATAAATTTGTAAGGTGGCAATGACGCTCTTTTACCACCTGTATAGTGTATAAGTTGCTGAGTTAGAATTTTCGTGGGCGCTGGTGCCCAGGGCTCATGAACTTGATGAACTTGAAAACTCAAAAGATGGCTTCTAATATTATTAACAACAGAGTAAATTTTGCTTCCGTAAAGAATCCGATGCCCTATCCGGATTTTCTGGAAGTGCAGTTGAAGTCCTTCAATGACTTCCTGCAGTTGGACACTCCACCCGAGCTCCGCAAGAACGATGGTCTGTATAAGGTATTCGCTGAGAACTTCCCCATTGCTGATACCCGCAACAACTTCGTGTTGGAGTTCTTGGACTATTACATCGATCCTCCCCGCTATAGCATCGAGGAGTGTCTCGAGCGTGGTCTTACCTATGCTGTGCCCCTGAAGGCCAAGTTGAAGTTGTACTGTACTGATACCGACCATGAGGACTTTGAGACCGTCGTTCAGGATGTATTCCTCGGTCCCATCCCCTACATGACCGACAATGGTACCTTCATCATCAATGGTGCCGAGCGTGTTGTTGTATCGCAGTTGCACCGTTCGCCCGGTGTATTCTTCGGCAGCAGTTTCCACGCCAATGGTGTTCAGCTCTACTCTGCTCGTATCATCCCCTTCAAGGGAAGCTGGATTGAGTTTGCTACTGACATCAACAACGTGATGTATGCTTACATCGACCGTAAGAAGAAGTTGCCCGTAACCACTCTGTTGCGTGCCATCGGTTTCGAAAGCGATAAGGACATTCTCGATATCTTCAACCTCGCTGAGGAGGTGAAGGTCAACAAGACCTCACTGGCTAAGCACAAGGGCCAGAAGTTGGCTGCACGTGTGCTCAAGAGCTGGGTAGAAGATTTCGTGGACGAGGATACCGGTGAGTTGGTTTCTATCGAGCGTAACGAAGTGCTCTTCGACCGCTTGACCGAGATCACCGAGGACAATATCCCCGACATCCTCGACAGTGGCGCAAGCACCATCAGCGTGCTCACTGGTGATGGCAGCTCTTCGGACTTCAACATCATCATCAACTCTCTCCAGAAGGACCCCTCGAACAGCGAGAAGGAGGCCGTGCTCCACATCTATCGTCAGCTGCGTAATGCTGACCCCGCAGATGAAGCCAGTGCACATGAGGTTATCAACAACCTCTTCTTCAGTGAGAAGCGTTATGACCTCGGTGAGGTAGGCCGCTACCGTATCAACAAGAAGTTGAACCTCAACACCGAGTCGGATGTTCGCGTACTTACCAAGGAGGACATCATCGAGATTATCAAGTATCTCATCAAGCTCATCAACTCGAATGCTCAGGTTGACGATATCGACCACTTGAGCAACCGTCGCGTACGTACCGTAGGTGAGCAGCTGAGCAACCAGTTTGCTATCGGTCTGGCCCGTATGAACCGTACCATCCGTGAGCGTATGAACGTGCGTGACAACGAGGTGTTCAAGCCCACCGATCTGATTAACGCCAAGACTATCTCGAGCGTTATCAACAGCTTCTTCGGTACCAATGCTCTGAGCCAGTTCATGGACCAGACCAACCCTCTGGCAGAGGTGACAAACAAGCGTCGTCTGAGTGCCCTTGGTCCTGGCGGTCTCTCTCGTGAGCGTGCCGGTTTCGAGGTGCGAGACGTACACTACACCCACTATGGTCGTCTTTGTCCTATCGAGTCGCCTGAGGGTCCCAACATCGGTCTGATTTCTTCACTCTGTGTATATGCTAAGATCAACGACCTCGGCTTCATCGAGACTCCCTATCGTAAGGTAGAGAATGCCGTGGTAGATCTCAGCGACAACGGTATTCAGTATATGACTGCCGAGGAGGAGGAGAAACTGATCATCGGTCAGGGTAATGCTCCTCTGAACGACGATGGTACCTTCATCCGTACCAAGGTAAAGTGCCGTCAGGATGATGACTATCCTGTAGTTCCTCCCTCAGAGGTTAACCTCATGGATGTCGCTCCTCAGCAGATTGCCTCTATCGCTGCAAGCTTGATTCCCTTCCTTGAGCACGATGATGCTCACCGTGCGTTGATGGGATCGAACATGATGCGCCAGGCAGTGCCCCTGCTCCGTACCGAGGCTCCTATCGTAGGTACTGGTATCGAGAAGCAGGTATGCGAGGATAGCCGCACCATGATTACCGCCGAGGGCGAGGGTGTGATTGACTATGTAGATTCTACTACTATCCGCGTACTCTATGACCGCACCGAGGACGAGGAGTTCGTAAGCTTTGAGCCCGCTCTCAAGGAGTACCGCATTCCTAAGTTCCGTCGTACCAACCAGAATATGACCATTGACCTCCGTCCTATCTGCAACAAGGGACAGCGTGTCAAGAAGGGTGATATCCTCACTGAGGGTTACTCGACTTCGAATGGTGAGTTGGCACTCGGTAAGAACCTCCTCGTGGCATACATGCCCTGGAAGGGTTACAACTACGAGGATGCCATCGTGCTCAACGAGCGTGTGGTACGCGAAGACATACTGACCTCTGTACACGTAGACGAGTTCTCACTCGAGGTTCGCGAGACCAAGCGTGGTATGGAGGAGTTGACCAGTGATATTCCCAATGTCAGCGAGGACGCTACAAAGGACCTCGACGAGAACGGTATCATCCGTGTAGGTGCCCGTGTAGAGCCCGGTGACATCATGATTGGTAAGATTACTCCCAAGGGTGAGAGCGATCCCAGCCCCGAGGAGAAGCTGCTCCGTGCCATCTTCGGTGACAAGGCAGGTGATGTGAAGGATGCTTCACTCAAGGCTAATCCCTCACTGAGCGGTGTCATCATCGACAAGAAACTCTTCTCACGTGCTATCAAGACACGTGCTTCGAAGGCTGCCGACAAGCCCCGTCTGCTGGCTATCGACGAGGAGTTCAATAGCAAGATTGAGGACCTCACCGCTATTCTTATCGACAAGTTGCTCGAGCTCACTCACGACTATGTAAGCAATGGCGTGAAGGACTTCATGGGTACAGACTTGATTCCCAAGGGTGCCAAGTTTACTCCCGAAGTGCTCGAGACCTTCGACTATACCGCTGTACAGCTGAGCGGCTGGACAGAGGACGAGCGCACCAACAAGCTCATCGCAGCCCTTATCATCAACTACCTGAAGAAGTACAAGCTGCTCGATGCTGAGAACAAGCGTAAGAAGTACGCCATCAACATCGGTGACGAGTTGCCCAACGGTATCATTCAGATGGCCAAGGTATACGTGGCCAAGAAGCGTAAGATTGGTGTGGGTGATAAGATGGCAGGTCGCCACGGTAACAAGGGTATCGTAAGTAAGATTGTGCGTCAGGAGGATATGCCCTTCCTCGCAGATGGTACTCCCGTAGATATCGTGCTGAATCCTCTGGGTGTGCCTTCGCGAATGAACATCGGACAGATTTTTGAGACCGTACTCGGTGCTGCCGGTAAGAAGCTCGGCGTGAAGTTTGCTACTCCTATCTTCGATGGTGCTAAGCTCGAGGACCTTAACGAGTGGACTGATAAGGCAGGGCTGCCACGCTACTGCTCAACTCAGCTCTACGATGGTGCCACCGGTGAGGCATTCGACCAGTTGGCTACCGTAGGTATCGCCTACATGCTCAAGCTCGGCCACATGGTAGAGGATAAGATGCATGCCCGTTCGATTGGTCCCTACAGTCTCATCACTCAGCAGCCTCTTGGTGGTAAGGCACAGTTCGGAGGTCAGCGCTTCGGAGAGATGGAGGTCTGGGCTATCGAGGCATTCGGTGCTTCGCACGTACTCCAGGAGATTCTGACCATCAAGTCTGACGACGTCGTGGGTCGTAGCAAGGCTTACGAGGCCATCGTCAAGGGCGACAGCATGCCTACTCCCGGCATCCCTGAGTCGCTCAACGTGCTCCTGCACGAGTTGCGTGGTCTGGGTCTGAGTGTCAACCTCGACTAATCGTGGAATATAATTGTAACAGGTCAATAACACTATATTATTATGGCTTTCAAGAAAGATAACAAGATAAAGAACAACTTCACCAAGATTACTATCCGTCTGGCCTCGCCCGAGGAGATTCTGGAGAGTTCTTACGGTGAAGTCCTGAAGCCTGAGACGATCAACTACCGCTCTTACAAGCCCGAGCGTGACGGTTTGTTCTGCGAGCGTATCTTTGGTCCCACCAAGGATTACGAGTGCCACTGTGGTAAGTACAAGCGCATTCGTTACAAGGGTATCGTCTGCGACCGTTGTGGTGTCGAGGTGACAGAGAAGAAGGTACGTCGCGAGCGTAGTGGTCACATCCAGCTGGTTGTGCCCGTGGCTCACATCTGGTACTTCCGCTCACTCCCCAACAAGATTGGTTACCTGCTCGGTCTGCCCACCAAGAAGCTCGACAGCATCATCTACTACGAGAAGTATGTAGTGGTGCAGCCTGGTGTGCTGGGCCCCAAGGGCGAGAAGGACGACCGCACACTCGAGGACGGCGTTGTACGTCAGTACGACACCCTCTCAGAGGACGAGTACCTCGAGCTTTGCGAGAAGCGCGAGGACGTGCTCAAGGGCAACGAACTGCTCGAGGACAGCGATCCCAACAAGTTCATCTGCAAGATGGGTGCCGAGGCTATCTACGACCTCCTGACCCGTCTCGACCTCGATGCTCTCTCTTATGAGCTCCGCGACCGTGCCAACCAGGACACCGCGCAGCAGCGTAAGAACGAGGCCCTCAAGCGCCTCCAGGTCATCGAGAGCTTCCGTGCAAGCAAGGACATCAACAAGCCCGAGTGGATGATTATGCGCATCCTGCCCGTTATCCCACCCGAGTTGCGTCCTCTCGTACCCCTCGATGGTGGTCGCTTTGCCACCTCTGACCTCAACGACCTCTATCGTCGTGTCATCATCCGCAACAACCGCCTGAAGCGTCTGCTCGAGATCAAGGCTCCCGAGGTCATCCTCCGCAATGAGAAGCGTATGCTCCAGGAGGCCGTTGACAGCCTCTTCGACAACTCTCGCAAGAGCAGCGCCGTGAAGACCGACTCTAACCGTCCCCTCAAGTCACTCTCTGACTCTCTGAAGGGTAAGCAGGGTCGCTTCCGTCAGAACCTCCTCGGTAAACGTGTCGACTACTCAGCACGTTCGGTTATCGTCGTTGGTCCTGAGCTCAAGATGGGTGAGTGCGGTCTGCCCAAGCTGATGGCAGCCGAGCTCTACAAGCCATTCATCATCCGCAAGCTCATCGAGCGCGGCATCGTGAAGACTGTCAAGAGCGCCAAGAAGATTGTAGACCGCCGCGAGCCTATCGTGTTCGACATCCTCGAGCATGTGATGAAGGGTCACCCCGTACTGCTCAACCGTGCTCCTACACTTCACCGTCTCGGTATCCAGGCCTTCCAGCCCAAGATGATCGAGGGTAAGGCTATCCAGTTGCACCCCCTGGCATGTACCGCCTTCAACGCCGACTTCGACGGTGACCAGATGGCTGTTCACTTGCCCCTGAGCAACGAGGCTATCCTTGAGGCACAGATACTGATGCTTCAGAGCCACAACATTCTCAACCCCGCCAATGGTGAGCCTATCACCGTACCCTCACAGGATATGGTGCTCGGTCTCTACTATATCACCAAGCTCCGTCCCGGAGCGCTCGGTAGCGGCCTCACCTTCTATGGTCCCGAGGAGGCTATCATCGCCTACAACGACAAGCGCGTCGACATCCATGCTCCTATCCATGTAATGGTAGGCGACATCATGCCCGACGGCACCGTAGGCAAGCACATCGTGGAGACCTCAGTAGGTCGTGTGATTGCCAACGAGGTAATCCCCGACGAGGTAGGCTTCTTCAACGATGTCATCTCTAAGAAGACTCTCAAGGGTCTCATCTCGAAGGTCATCAAGGTGGTCGGTATGGCCCGTGCCTGCGACTTCCTCGATGGTATCAAGAACCTCGGTTACAAGATGGCCTACGAGGGTGGTCTGTCGTTCAACCTCGGTGATATCATCATCCCCGAGACCAAGGCTGACCTCATCCGAGAGGGTAACGAAGAGATCGACCGTATCATGGGCGACTATAGCATGGGTCTCATCGCCGACAAGGAGCGTTACCGCCAGGTTATCAACACCTGGACCAAGGTCAACGAGCGTCTGTCAGACACTCTGATGAAGACCATGAAGGAGGCCGACCAGGGCTTCAACGCCGTATACATGATGCTCGACTCTGGTGCCCGTGGTAGCAAGGGACAGATTTCACAGCTCTCTGGTATGCGTGGTCTGATGGCCAAGCCCCAGAAGGCAGGTGCTGAGCCTCTGATTATCGAGAACCCCATCCTCTCGAACTTTAAGGAGGGTATGAGCGTGCTCGAGTACTTCATCTCTACCCACGGTGCCCGTAAGGGTCTTGCGGATACCGCTTTGAAGACTGCCGATGCCGGTTACCTGACCCGTCGTCTCGTAGACGTTTCTCACGACGTGATCATCACCGAGGAGGACTGCGGCACGCTGCGTGGTCTCGAGTGCTCTGCACTCAAGTCGGGCGATGAGGTTATCGCAAGCCTCTACAGCCGTATCCTTGGCCGTGTGTCTGTACACGACGTTATTCATCCCATCACCGGCAAGATACTTGTCGCTGCTGGTGATGAGATCACTGAGGCCAAGGCACAGGAGATCGAGGATAGCCCCATCGAGACTGTCACCATCCGTTCGGTACTCACCTGCGAGAGCCGCAAGGGTGTCTGCATGAAGTGCTACGGCCGTAACCTCGCTACCCACAAGATGGTGCAGAAGGGTGAGGCTGTCGGTGTCATCGCAGCCCAGTCTATCGGTGAGCCCGGTACTCAGCTTACACTCCGTACCTTCCACGCCGGTGGTGTGGCTGGTAACGCAGCCGCCAATGCTCAAATCGTGTCTAAGTACGACTGCTTGATTGAGATCGACGAGCTCCGCACCGTACCCGTGGAGGACGAGCAGGGCAACGATGCACAGATGGTAGTAGGTCGTCTGGCCGAAATCCGCTTCATCGAGCCCACCACCAAGATTGTACTTGCCAACACCAACATACCTTACGGTTCTACCCTTTGGTTCAAGTCGGGTGATATGGTCAAGAAGGGCGACCTCATTGCACGTTGGGATCCCTTCAACGCCGTTATCGTTACCGAGTCGGAGGGTACCGTCCAGTTTGAGAATGTCATCGAGGGTGTTACCTATCGCGTTGAGGCCGACGAAATCTCGGGTCTGCGCGAGCTCATCATCATCGAGCCCAAGGACAAGACCAAGGTGGCCGCAGCCCACATCGTGGATGCAGATGGCAACACCGTACGCACCTACAACTTCCCCATCGACGGTCACATCGCCGTAGAGGATGGCCAGAAGGTAAGCATGGGTGACGTGCTCGTCAAGATTCCTCGTGCTGCAGGTGGTGGTGGTGATATCACCGGAGGTTTGCCTCGAGTTACCGAGTTGTTCGAGGCCCGCAACCCCAGCAACCCCGCAGTTGTTGCCGAGATCGATGGCGAGGTCACCATGGGTGCCCTCAAGCGTGGTAACCGCGAGATCATCATCACCTCTAAGGTGGGCGACGTTCGCAAGTACCTCGTGCCCCTGTCAAAGCAGATCCTCGTACAGGATTTCGACTACGTTCGTGCCGGTACTCCTCTGTCGTCGGGTGCCATTACTCCCGCCGACATCCTGGCCATCAAGGGCCCCACTGCCGTACAGGAGTATATCGTCAACGAGGTGCAGGATGTATACCGCCTCCAGGGTGTGCCCATCAACGATAAGCACTTCGAGGTCATCGTGCGCCAGATGATGCGCAAGGTGCAGATCAACGATCCCGGTGATACCCGTTTCCTCGAGCTTCAGATTGTCGACAAGCTGAGCTTCGCTGAGGAGAACGACCAGATCTGGGGCAAGAAGGTAGTCATCGACAAGGGTGACTCTGAGGTGCTCCACAACGGTGAGATCGTTACTGCTCGCAAGCTGCGCGATGAGAACTCTAACCTCAAGCGCCGCGACCTCAAGCTCGTCAAGGTACGCGATGCACGTCCTGCCACCAGTACCCAGATTCTGCAGGGTATCACACGTGCTTCTCTCCAGACCAACAGCTTCATGTCGGCTGCATCATTCCAGGAGACCACCAAGGTGCTCAACGAGGCAGCTATCAACGGCAAGAGCGACTACCTGGAGGGTATGAAGGAGAACGTAATCTGCGGTCACCTCATCCCCGCCGGTACTGGTTTGCGTGAGTGGGACAAGATCATCGTGGGCAGTCGTGAGGAATACGACCGCACCATCATGTCGCGCTCTCTCCAGTCACGCTACGACGACTAAGGTCAAGCCTAACATATAGCCTAAGTAAAGGTCCCAATGCACACGTTGCATTGGGACCTTTTTTTAAATATATCCTACGCCTTTACTATTTGGGAACAACGGAAAGACAAAAATGAATGGGCAAGCGCTCGGCGACGTAGGCAAAATGAGGCATTCATAGCTGTGACTAAATGTCACAGCGTGCCACATTTTGGGGAGGTCAGTGCTCTGACCGACGGGGGTAGCTTAGCGAGCGAAGCGGGTCTATGAATTACGTGAATAAAATTAGGACCACCAACAGAGACGTTTGCCCGGTAAGGCAATACAGAGCGATGGGATAGCGCAAACAACCTACACGCCCCAACGGGGCAGAGGCTCATAGCCCAGGGCATCGCCCGGGGTAAATGGCGTACTACACCATCTGCGGTATAATCGGCCGAGTTGCGTAGCAAGCTCGGCAACACCCCACCCAAGGAGCTACGGGGTAGATCTCGTTGCCCCATCTCATATATATCAGTTGTCCCATCTCATATATATCAGTTGCCTCATCTCATATATATCAGTTGCCCCATCTCATATATATCAGTTGCCCCATCTCATATATATCAGTTGTCCCATCTCA
>CALZKW010000080.1 GCA_945788095.1 uncultured Prevotellaceae bacterium
TGGTCTATCTTGACCCTTGCTTTCTCTTCAGGAGTCATAGGATTATGCTTTTGGTTCCACTCTAATGAGTTCAGTATAGTTGACTTCAAGCAGCTCTGCGATTTTAATCAGAGTTTCAAGCGAGGGTTGAGAAGAGTTTGTACACCACTTGCTGACCGTAGCAGCGTTTACTCCCACGGCTGAAGCAAGCCATTTGTTGGTCTTCTTTTTCTCTGCCAACATTACTTTTATCCGATTCAGATCTTTCTTGTCTTCCATACTGATATACTTTTGATGCCATAAAATTACTCATTTTTCTTCAAACAAAAGTACATTTCAGGTAAAAAAGTAAAAATAAGCACTTATTATATTGCTTTATTTCACTTGAAAAGCTCCACTTTTCGTTTAATAAAATGTGATGCCGGTGATGACCTGGGCGCCGATGTGCTGATTGAGGCGCTGTACAAGCTGTGTGCGGCCCATCATGAGGTCGTTCTTGAGGGCTGGACTCTTGATCTGGATATACATCACCCCACCCCGTACGTCTATCTGGCCCGTGTAGCGGGTTATGGCCTGCCCCATCACCTCAGGCCAGGCCTGGATGATACGATGCTCATTGAGTGGTGTCTCGAGGCCCTCCTCGCGCAGGAAGGCATGCAAGATATCGCCCAGGGTACTTACTTTTCGTGCCATGTGATTTCTCCTCCTTTGACGTGAAACAATCTGTAGTCCTCGCTCGTGAGGCGCAATATCTGGTCGAGGTGGTCGCGGTTGGTATCGGTCACAAAGGTTTGACCGAAGCGACTGCTTGCCACAAGTTTGACAATCTGTTCGACACGCTCCGAGTCCAACTTGTCAAAGATGTCATCGAGCAGGAGGAGCGGAGTGGTGCCACGGCCCTGCTGGCGAAGAAACTCATACTGGGCCAGCTTGAGGGCTATGAGATAGGTCTTGTTCTGGCCCTGGCTGCCCTCGCGCTTGATGGGGAAGCCGCCAAGCGTCATCTCGAGTTCGTCCTTGTGGATGCCATGAAGACTATAGCCCATGATGCGGTCCTTGTGGCGGTCGCGCTGGATGACCTCGAGCAGCGGACCTCGCTGGCAATGTGAGGTGTAGAGAAGACCGACCTCCTCGCGTCCCATGGAAATGAGTTCGTGGTAGTGCTGGAAGGTGGGCACAAACTGCTCCACATAATGGCGTCGGCGCTCGTGGATGAACTCGCCCTCGTGGGCCATGGCCTCCTCCCACACGGCCAGCAGTTCGGGGTCGGGCTCCTCCTCCATCTTGAGCAGGGCATTGCGCTGCTGCAAGGCCTTGTTGTAACGCATGAGGGAGTCGAGATAGAGTGGTTCGCATTGTGATATGGCCACATCGAGGAAGCGGCGTCGCTCTTCGCTGCCGCCCATGATGAGGTGGCTGTCGGCCGGCGACACCATGATGAGCGGTATCATGCCAATGTGCTCTGCCAGTCTGCGGTAGGCCTTCTGACCGCGGCGGAAGGTCTTCTTCTGTCCACGCTTCAGACCGCAATGTATCTCCTCGGGCGACCCGTCATCTTGTTCATAATGGCCCTTGACCATCATCGTGTCCTCGCCATGACGCATCACGAGCGCATCGGTGGCACCCGAGGCACTCTTACACATAGAGAGAAAGTAGATGGCGTCGAGCAGATTGGTCTTGCCCTCGCCGTTGTGGCCAATGAGGCAGTTCATACTGGGCGAGAAATCGAGTTCTGCCTGGGCTATGTTCTTATAGTTGAATAATGTCAGATGGCGAAGTATCATCGCAGGGCGGCTTGATGGTTTTGGGTTTGCTAATAGGTTGCGAAATTACGCAAAAAGGCTGAGAAATAGGGCGAAGGAACGTAGATTTTAAAAATATTCTTCCAAATGTTTCATTATACAACGGAAAATGAGTACTTTTGCGTGCTAAATATGCGAATAACAAATAAAAATATACAATAAACAATGTCTAAGAACAACGTAAACACCAAGGCCACACAGCCCGAATCACTCGAGGAAGTGCTCGGTGGCAAAGACTCATTCGTAGTAAAGAACAAGAAGGCCATCATGGGCGGTATCGCAGCCATCCTCGTGGTTGTATTCGGTTTCATCGCCTACACCAACCTCTACAGCAACCCCCGCAACGAGGCTGCCAACAACGCTATCTACCCCTGCCAGAACCTCTTCGCTCAGAGCGCCTGGGAGCAGGCCCTCAAGGGTGACAGCACCGGCACCGTAGTAGGCTTTGCCAAGGTGGCTTCTGAGTACAGCGGCACCAAGGCCGGCAATCTGGCCAACGCCTACGCAGCTGTATGCCACTACAACCTCGGTCAGTATGACGAGGCCATCAAGTATGCAGAGAGCTTCAGCGCTGCTGACGACAACTCGGTATCACCCGCTGTCGTAGCTGCACTCGGCAACCTCTATGCCTGCAAGGACAACAAGGAGAAGGCCGTAGAGCTCCTCGCCAAGGCTGCCAAAAGTGCCAACGACAAGACTATCACTCCCGTTTGCCTGCTCCAGATGGGTCAGATCTACGAGGCTATGGGCAACAACGACAAGGCCCTCGAGTGCTACCAGGAGATTAAGGACAAGCACCAGGAGAGCCCCCTCAGCCAGCAGATGGATAAGTACATCGAGCGTCTCAAGTAATCATCACAAACTATGGCAAGCGCACTCCACAACCTCTCGGACTACGACTTCAAGTCGGTGCCCAATGCCGCTGGCATGAAGATAGGCATCGTGGTCAGCGAGTGGAACAACAAGGTGACCGGTGCCCTGCTCGAGGGAGCCGTAGCCACACTCGTGAAGCACGGCGTGAGAGAGGACGACATACATGTACAGACCGTACCAGGCAGTTTCGAGCTCATCTATGGCTCGGCACTCATGGTCAAGCAGAAGGCATTTGATGCCATCATAGCCATTGGTTGCGTAATCCGTGGCGACACCCCCCATTTCGACTACATCTGCGAGGGTACCACACAGGGACTCGCCGACCTCAACAAGGATGCCGACATCCCCGTCATCTATGGTCTGCTGACCACCAACGACATGGATCAGGCCGAGGCAAGATGTGGCGGATTCCTGGGCAACAAGGGCGACGAATGCGCCATCACAGCCATCAAGATGGTAGACTTCAAGCGCCAGCTTGAGAAGCGATAAGACACATTATATATTATATATACAGGAGAGCATCCCACAGAGAGGGCGATGCTCTCCTGTTTTTTTATGATAATCCCATTTGGCCATACCAACATTTTATGTTACTTTTACTGCCGAAAACACCATCAACAGATACTTATGAAAAACAAATTCCGTAGCCTTTGCCTGTCGCTCATGGCCCTTGCCTCGATGACCATCCACATGGGCTAATCATCAGCCCACATCCATGGCAAGGTGAAGTACCAGCTTTAATGAAATCAAATAGCGCCCTATATCCCCATATCTTGCGCAAACAGGATATGGGGATTTTGCATCTGATTGTATATGCAGAGGAAACGAAAAGCTATCCGGAGCTACAGATTGTGCTTTCTTGCGCGGTTTCCGTGATGATGCAACTACCAGAATGTACCGTACACATGTAAAAACTACACTTTTTGTAGCAGAACAAGATAAAAAAATAGCATTTCTCTTGCATAAACCAATCTTTCACTATAACTTTGCAAGCGAAAACAAGAAAACACAAACACATTGCAATAGATATTAGAAATACACAAGCACAAAGTAAGCACGACAGCTTTTTTCGAAACAAACTAACACACAACAAACACAAACATAACGACTATGTCAGAAACAAGATTCCGCGTGGTAGAAAAGGCGCTCAGCAAAGCACCCGCCACAGTAAAGACACCTGAAGAGAGAATGGACCGCTTGTATGCCAAGCACGTGTTCGACCGCGAGAAGATGTTCCGCTATCTGCCCAAGGAGGCCTACGACGCTCTCGTGGATGTTATCGACAACGGCACCCCCCTCGACCGCAGCATAGCCGGACAGGTGGCAGCAGGCATGAAGCAGTGGGCCACAGAACTGGGCGTGACACACTACACACACTGGTTCCAGCCTCTCACCGGCGGCACCGCCGAGAAGCACGAGAGCTTCATCGAATACAACCGTAAGGGCGGCGTGCTCGAGGAATTTGAGGGCAAGGTGCTCATACAGCAGGAGCCCGACGCATCCAGTTTCCCCAACGGCGGTATCCGCAACACCTTTGAGGCACGCGGCTATACTGCATGGGACGCTTCATCACCGGTATTTGTGATGGACGACACCCTTTGTATCCCCACCATATTTATTAGCTACACGGGCGAGTCGCTCGACTACAAGGCACCCCTTCTCCGCGCCCTGCGTGCCGTAGACAAGGCCGCTGGCGATGTGTGCCGCATGTTTGACCCCAAGGTCAAGAATGTGAGCGCCTACCTCGGCATCGAGCAGGAGTACTTCCTCGTAGACGCTGGCATCGCCGGAGCACGCCCCGACATCCTACTCACAGGCCGCACCCTGATGGGCCACGAGGCTGCCAAGAACCAGCAGCTCGAGGACCACTACTTCGGTAGCATCCCACAGCGCGTCATGGAGTTTATGAAGGACCTCGAGATCCGCGCCGTTGAACTCGGCATCCCCGTCAAGACACGCCACAACGAGGTGGCACCCGGACAGTTTGAGCTCGCCCCCATCTATGAGGAGTGCAATCTGGCCGTCGACCACAACATGATACTGATGTCGCTGATGCGCACCGTGGCAGCAGAGCATGGATTCACCGTATTGCTCCACGAGAAACCCTTCAAGGGCATCAACGGATCGGGTAAGCATTGCAACTGGTCGCTCGGCACAGACACCGGCACCCTGCTCTTTGCACCCGGTAAGACACCAGAGGACAACCTTCGATTCATCACCTTCGTGGTCAATACCCTCAAGGCCGTACACCGCCACAACGGGCTGCTCAAGGCATCCATCATGAGCGCCACCAATGCACACCGTCTGGGCGCCAACGAGGCACCACCAGCCATCATCTCAAGCTTCCTTGGCAAGCAGCTCTCGAGCATGCTCGACGCCCTGGAGCAGAGCACAGGCGACAGCATCATCAGCAGCGGCGAGAAGCAGGGCATGAGCATGGACATCCCACAGATTCCTGAGATCATGATCGACAATACGGACCGCAACCGTACCTCACCCTTTGCCTTCACTGGTAACCGCTTTGAGTTCCGTGCCGTAGGTAGCGAGGCCAACACCGCAGCCGCTATGATTGTGCTCAATACCGCCGTGGCCGAGCAACTCATCGACTTCAAGAGCGATGTAGACACACTGGTGGCCAAGGGACAGAGCCTCCACAGCGCTATGCTCGACGTATTGCGCCGCTACATCAAGGAGAGCAAGGCCATCCGATTCGAGGGCAACGGCTACAGCGACGAATGGAAGGAAGAGGCTGAGAAGCGCGGTCTGGACTGCGAGACCAGCTGTCCCGTCATCTTCGACTCATACCTCAAGCCCGAGAGCGTGGCTATGTTTGAGAGCGTGGGCGTCATGACACGCAAGGAACTCGAGGCCCGCAACGAGGTGAAATGGGAAACCTACACCAAGAAGATACAGATCGAGGCACGTGTGCTGGGCGACCTTGCCATCAACCACATCATCCCCATCGCCACCGAATACCAGAGCAAGCTCATCGACAACGTGTACAAACTCTCTTCCATCGTGGGCGAAGAGAAGGCCAGCCTGCTGAGCAAGGAGAACCTCCGCATCATTGAGGAGATAGCAGCCCGTACTGCCTTCATCTCTGAGCATGTCACAGCTATGGTCAATGCCCGTAAGGCTGCCAACCGCATCACGGAGGAGCGCACCAAGGCTATTGCCTACCACGACACCGTGGCCAGCCTCTTCGACGAGATCCGCTACCACATCGACAAACTCGAACTCGTGGTCGACGACCGTCTTTGGACCCTGCCTAAGTACCGCGAGCTGTTGTATATTTAAGGACTACAGACTACGGACAATAGACAACGGACTACAGACAACGGACTACAGATTGCAACTGTTGACCATTGACTGTTGACTATTGACAAAAGCCGTTGACCGTTGATCCCAAAAACTTACAGCCCCCAAGCGGGGAGGGATACATGAAAATCATTCTTGCGTCCTAAAATCAGTACGTATTCCTCCCCCGGGAGGCAGTTTTATAACCCACAGTTTTAGTTCACTGTTCATCGTTCGCCCACGGCTGCTTGGCGGGGACGCTTTGGCAGTCGTGGGGCGAACTTTTTTGCTACAGCATCGAACTAAGACTTCTAATCAAAACACACACATTATGAACACGGAACTAAAACACGGACTTTACTCACCCGCCTACGAGCATGATGCCTGTGGTGTGGGTATGGTGGTAAACATCCACGGCGCCAAGAGCCACGAACTGGTGGACAACGCCCTGCGTGTGCTCGAGAATATGGAGCACCGCGGCGCAGAGACACGCGATAAGACGGGCGATGGTGCCGGCATCCTCATACAGATACCCCACGAATTTATCCTCCTGCAGGGCATCCCCGTGCCCGAGAAGGGATGCTATGGTACGGGTATCGTCTTCCTGCCCCGCGACGAGAAGAGCCAGCAGGAAATACTCAACGTCATGATCGAAGAGATAGAGCGAGAGGGACTGCAACTGATGCATCTGCGCAGCGTGCCCGTCAACGACGACGTGCCAGGCGTGGCAGCACGCGAGGTGATGCCCGACATCAAGCAGGTGTTCGTCACCCCGCTACCCACCTCAGCCGAAAGCGAGGACAGCAACTCATCGCTCGAGGTGAAGCTCTACAAGATACGCAAGCGCATCGAGAGCCGCGTCAGCGCACTCAGCCTCGGCGGCGAGGAGGAGGCCTTCTACATCTGCTCCCTCTCCAACAAGAATATTATATATAAAGGTATGCTCACCAGCGGCCAGTTGCGCCGTTTCTATGCCGACCTGAGCAGCCCTTACCTTACCTCCGGACTGGCACTCGTACATAGCCGCTTCTCCACAAACACCTTCCCCAAGTGGAAACTGGCCCAGCCCTTCCGCTTGCTCTGCCACAATGGCGAGATCAACACCGTGCGCGGCAACCGCGGATGGATGAAGGCGCGCGAGAGCGTGCTCAGCAGCGAGGCCTTGGGCGACATCCGCGACATCCGCCCCATCATGGAGGAGGATATGAGCGACTCTGCCAGCCTCGACAATGTATTCGAGTTTCTGGTCATGAGCGGCATGTCGCTGCCTCAGGCCATGGCCATACTGGTGCCCGAGTCGTTCAACGACAAGAACCCCATCTCAGAGGACCTCAAGGCATTCTATGAGTACTACTCCATCCTGATGGAACCCTGGGACGGACCCGCCGCACTCATGTTTAGCGACGGCCGCTACGCCGGAGGTATGCTCGACCGCAACGGTCTGCGCCCCTCACGCTACACCATCACCCGCCAGGGCCTCATGGTGGTGGCCAGCGAGGTGGGCGTCATGGATTTTGAGCCCAGCGACGTGGTGAGCAAAGGCCGCCTCGAACCCGGCAAGATACTTCTCATCGACACCCAGGAGGGCAAGATATACTACGACGGAGAGATCAAGGAGGCACTCGCCCACGAGCACCCCTACCGCCAATGGTTGTCGACCAACTGCATACAACTCGAGAAACTCAAGAGCGGACGCAAGGTAGACAACACCGTGGAGGACTACGACCGCAAGCTCCGCGCCTTCGGATTCGGCCAAGAGGACATCGACCGCACCCTCGTGCCTATGTGCACCACCGGTCAGGAGCCCGTGGCCGCCATGGGCAACGACACCCCGCTGGCCGTCATCAGCGACCGCCCACAGATACTCTTCAACTACTTCCGTCAGCAGTTTGCCCAGGTGACCAACCCCGCCATCGACCCCATCCGCGAGGAACTGGTGATGAGTCTGACGGAGTACATCGGTCGCGTAGGTTCGGGCATCCTGACTCCCGACGAGTCGAACTGCAAGATGGTGCGTCTGCCTCAGCCCGTGCTGACCAACACCGACCTCGACATGCTCTGCAACATCCGCTACAAGGGATTCAACACCACTAAGCTGCCCATCCTCTTCCCCATCGCCAAGGGCGAGAGCGGCCTGCGTAGTGCCCTCGACCACCTGTGCAAGAAGGCAGAGGAGAGCGTAGACGAGGGCGTCAACTACATCATCCTGACCGACCGTGGCATCGACGCTGAACATGCTGCCATACCCTCGCTGCTGGCCGTCAGCGCCGTGCACCACTACCTCATCAGCGTGGGCAAGCGCGTACAGACTGCCCTCATCGTGGAGAGTGGTGAGATACGCGAGGTGATGCATGCCGCCCTGCTCTTAGGCTACGGAGCCAGCGCCATCTGTCCCTACATGACATTTGCCGTCATCGACCGCCTGGTGGGCGAACACAAGATACAGGAGGCCTATGCCACCGCTGAAAAGAACTATATCAAGGCCGTATGCAAGGGTCTGAAGAAGATAATGTCGAAGATGGGTATCTCGACCATCCGCTCATACCGCGGCGCTAAGATCTTCGAGAGCATTGGTCTGTCGGAGGGCCTGTTGCGCAAGTACTTCGGCACAGAGATGAGCACCATCGGTGGCATCGGTCTGAAGGACATTGCCCGCGAATACAGCGAGCTCAACCAGACGGCCTACCTGACATCGGAGCCCGAGGAGAATACTCTGCTGCCCAACAACGGCCTGTTCTCATGGCGCAAGGATGGCATCAGCCATGCCTGGAACCCCGACACCATCGCCACCCTGCAGCTCGCCACGCGACTGGGATCGTACAAGAAGTTTAAGGAATGGGCACAGATGGTGGACGAGAAGGAGAAGCCCATCTTCCTGCGCGACTTCATGGGCTTCCGCAAAGCCGCCGTGCCCACGCCCATCGACGAGGTGGAGAGCGTGGAGAGCATCGTACGCCACTTTGTGACTGGTGCCATGTCTTTTGGTGCCCTCAGCATCGAGGCCCACGAGGCATTGGCACTGGCCATGAACCGTCTGGGTACACGCAGCAACACCGGTGAGGGTGGCGAGGACAATGCCCGCTACCACTCGGATGTAGACGGCGTGAGCCTCAATAGCAAGACCAAGCAGATAGCCTCAGGCCGCTTTGGTGTAACGGCAGAGTATCTGGTCAACGCTGAGGAACTCCAGATCAAGGTGGCCCAGGGAGCCAAGCCCGGCGAGGGCGGACAGTTGCCCGGATTCAAGGTCAACAAGATTATCGCCAAGACGCGCAATGCCATACCCGGCATCACGCTCATCTCCCCCCCTCCCCATCACGACATCTACAGCATCGAGGATTTGGCTCAGCTCATCTTCGACCTCAAGAATATCAACCCCACAGCAGCCGTCAGCGTCAAACTCGTGGCCGAGAGTGGCGTGGGCACCATCGCAGCCGGTGTAGCCAAGGCCAAGGCCGACCTCATCGTCATCTCGGGTGCCGAGGGCGGCACGGGCGCCAGTCCTGCATCATCGATGCGCTTTGCGGGTATCTCGCCCGAGATCGGACTGGCCGAGACCCAGCAGACCCTCGTGCTCAACGGTCTGCGCAATCAGGTGCGCCTCCAGGTGGACGGCCAACTCAAGACCGCACGCGACGTCATCATCATGGCCATGCTCGGAGCCGACGAATTCAGTTTCGGCACCCTGCCTCTCATCGTATTGGGTTGTCTGATGATGCGCAAGTGCAACACCAACACCTGCCCCGTGGGTGTAGCTACTCAGGACGAGAAGCTACGACAGAAGTTCCGCGGACGTGCAGAGTATGTAGTCAACTTCTTCACCTTCCTGGCCGAGCAGACACGCGAATACCTCAGCCAAATGGGTGTGCGCAAGCTCAAGGACATCATAGGACGAACGGACCTCATCGAACTCGACGAGACCGCCACAGCGGAAACCACCAGCAACCCCAAGTGGGCTACGCTCGACTTCTCACGCCTGCTCCACCAGCCCGCCACCGACGCCGCCCTCTATTGGGACCGCGGAGAGTACACCAAGGTGGACAGCGAGCTCAATGAGCACATCCTCAACGACTACCGCCAGTCGGCCACTTCGCCACGCGGCGGACGTGAGGGAGCAGGCAGTTTTGAGGCATCGTATGCCATCAAGAATACCGACCGTGCAGCCACCACCATGCTCTCGGGCCAGATAGCTAAGGAGCATGGCGAGGAGGGACTGCCCGACGGATCTGTCAACATCAAGTTTAAGGGTTCGGCGGGCCAGAGCTTCGGAGCCTTTGCGGTCAAGGGACTCAACCTCCGCCTTGAGGGTGAGACCAACGACTACTTCGGCAAGGGACTCTCGGGAGGCCGCATCAGCATCCTGCCCCCCACTCGCATGAATGCCGACGTGGTGGCCGAGGACAATATCATAGCGGGCAACACGGGACTCTATGGTGCAACGAGTGGCGAACTCTATGTCAACGGACGCGTGGGTGAGCGCTTCGGTGTGAGAAACTCGGGCGCCACGGCTGTCATCGAGGGTGCAGGCGACCACTGCTGCGAATATATGACCGGCGGACGCGTAGTGGTGCTGGGCCCCACAGGCCGCAATTTCGCTGCCGGTATGAGCGGCGGTCTGGCCTACGTATGGGACAAGGATCACACCTTCGACTACTTCTGCAATATGGACCAGGTGGAGATCTCGCTCGTCGAGGAGGCTTCCTCACGCAAGGAGCTCCACGAACTCATCCGCCAGCATTATCTCTACACCGGATCGGCTCTGGCACGCCGCATGCTCGACGACTGGAACCGCTACGTGGACGACTTCATCCAGGTGACCCCCATCGAGTACAAGCGTGTGCTCCAGGAGGAGAAGATGAGACAGTTGCAGGAGAAGATAGCCAACATGCAGTTGATTAACAGCTAATCAGCGCCGATTGGCGCTGAAGTGAAGTCTGCGAGTGAGCGAGCGCAGAGCCATGCCCCGCATGAGCTATGCCGAGCGTGAGCAGACTCGACCGAAGGTCAAAAACGAAAAACGACAAGTGAAAAGTATTGGATATAGCCCGTGCGGTAGCAAACTTTTCACTTTGCACTTTTCACTTTTCGCTTAAATTCAAAGAATTTGCAAAAATGGGAAAACTGAAAGCATTCATGGAGGTGCCACGCCTGGAGGCTGGCTACCGTCCGATACACGATAGAATACACGACTTTGGCGAGGTGGAGCAGACGCTCAACTCGCACGACCGCAAACTGCAGGCCTCGCGCTGTATGGATTGTGGTGTGCCCTTCTGCCACTGGGCATGCCCCCTGGGCAACAAGGCGCCAGAGTGGAACGACGCGCTCTGCAACGGCGACTGGGAGCGCGCCTACCGCCTGCTGTCGCAGACCAACGACTTCCCCGAGTTTACGGGCCGCATCTGTCCGGCGCTCTGCGAGAAGGCCTGCGTGCTCAACCTCACCGACCACGCCCCCACCACCAACCGGGAGAATGAGGCGGCCATCACCGAGGCTGCATGGCGCGAGCGCTACATCACACCCCACACCTACGAGCGCAACGGCAAGCGCGTGGCCATCATCGGAGCTGGACCGGCCGGACTCGTGGCTGCCAACCGCCTCAACCGCATGGGTTACGAGGTTACCGTCTTCGACAAGCAGCAGGCTGCAGGCGGACTGCTCCGCTATGGCATCCCCAACTTCAAGCTCAACAAGGCCGTCATCGACCGTCGCATACAGCTGATGGAGCAGGAGGGCATCCGCTTTGAATACGGCGTCAACGTAGACATCAACGCCCTGCCCGAAGGCTACGACAGCTATGTGGTGGCCACCGGCACACCTCAGGCCCGCGACCTCAACATCCCCGGCCGCGACCTCAAGGGTGTACACCTGGCTCTGGAACTGCTCTCCTACCAGAACCGCCTGCTGACAGGCGAGGTGGACAGCAAGGACGAGAGTGCCGTGAGCTGCAAGGGCAAGGACGTGCTGGTCATCGGAGGTGGCGACACGGGCTCTGACTGCATCGGTACGGCACACCGCCAGGGCTGCAAGAGCGTGACGCAGATTGAGATTATGCCCCGCCCCGTGGAGGGTCCGGAGGACCCACAGAACCCCTGGCCCAACTATCCACGTGTGCTCAAGACCACCTCAAGCCACGAGGAGGGATGCATCCGCCGATGGAACATCAATACGCTGGAGTTCCTGGGCGACGACAAGGGCCGACTGACTGGCGTCCGCGTGCAGCCCATCGAGTGGCAGCCCAACCCCGATGGTGGTCGTCCCCTGATGGTGGAAGCCAGCGAACCCGAGGTGATCAAATGCGAGGTGTGCCTCCTGGCCATGGGATTCCTCAAGCCAGAGATGCCCGTGATGCCCAGCAACGTGGTGGTCTGCGGCGATGCCCAGAGCGGTGCCTCACTGGTCGTGCGCGCCATGGCCAGCGGACGAGATGCCGCCATACAAGTCATAAAGATGCAGAAGTAACATTCGCTCTATTTTATACTATTGGTGTCCAGAAAATTATAGGTTAACATATAACTCGCTGGTAATATGTTTCTTATAGCCAATGCCCCTGAAGGGGGCTCCTAATATAGCGTAGGGGCTTGCCCCTACGTATTGGGGGCATCTTTCCCTTTCGCTCTGTAGGAGCGACCTAACTCAAATATTTTCGTAACGTAACGTTATGTTACGCAAAAATTGCACTATGTGATGTAATTTCGTAACGTAACGTTATGTTACGCAAAAAATGCACTATTCTGGGAGGTGGTTTTTGCGACTACGAGGAGGTTGCAAAATTTTCCTCGCGATGTA
>CALZKW010000081.1 GCA_945788095.1 uncultured Prevotellaceae bacterium
ACGGTTTCACCCACTTCATTTATAATATACTTCACGAATAATATATTATTATGCGTCACTCCATATTTCTGATGAACCCGATTTTATTTCTCTATACTTTCCACTCGCTTTACTGACCACTACCACACTTGTAGAGCCGGAACGATTGTGCTTCTTGCGTACGTACATGGTGCAAAGGATACATTTTTTCGCTTGCGCCACCCTTTTCGAGAAATTATTTTTCAGAATTGCCTAAAAATCAGTACTTAACAGTTTTTTGACAAGAACAAGTGTCAAAGTCAGGAAATAGAAGCTGCTGGCTGTTTTCTTCTTCTATATGAGAGAGAGGTTGCACATTAATGCAACCTCTCTCAGCTTCTGGATCAGGAATGTTAGAACTTGACAGACACTGGATTGTCAGGCGTGCCATGCTGAGAATCGGCAGAGAAGCTGCAGAATCTCTCCTGGGTGTATATCTTCTTTTTCTTGGAATTCCAATACTTCAGCGTGAGATTTCCGGTCTCCTCGCCTGTACCGTAGACCAACAGACACCACAACTGGCCTTGCGAATCACTGAGCACCATGGTGGCCGTACCACGGCACTGACTGCCGTAGAACAGCGCCAGAGCATCGGTGCTGCCGCCTTGCTCCGTACGAACCCACATCGACATAGTCTCACCATACTGCTGAGCATTGTCAACCTTCCAAGTAGGCGCCTTGTCTGGGTTGTCCGGATTGTCTGGGTCATCTGGATTATCAGGATCGTCGGGATCGACGGGCGCTGGGGGATCAATAGGATCATCACCGCCACAGCTTGTGATCATGCCAGCTGTCAACGCCATAACTATCATAAGGAATATCTTTTTCATAACCTTGTATTCTTTTGTTTTTCAATAGGGTCTGGAGGAGGCCCTATCAGATAGGGCTGCTCCTCCGTTTCCCTGAATGATTTCTGTTTGATTAACGTCGTATCACATTGATGGTAGTGGGTTCGCCGTCTACTGTCACTCGAACGAGGTAAGAACCACGAGCGAGACTGCTTCCATTGAACTGGTGACTATATGCACCACCGACGCCGTTGGCACTATGACTCATGATCTGTTGTCCGGAAGGACTGTAGACCTTGACATCGACATGCTGAGCACCGGGCTGGTTGACAGTGACAGTAAACTGAGTGTCAAAGGCCACGGGTGAAACCTTGACACCCTGACGAACGCCTGTGAGAGTGAGTTCGATAGGACGCTCGAGTGTACCGCAGACGACATCGGGAGCAAATGCGTAACCCGACTTGCCAGTGGCCACAGTCTCGCCATTGTTCTCTACGGTGAAGAGCAGAGGCACTTCCTCCTCGCCCTCGACGGTGATGAACCAAAGCTTCTGGCCAGCATGATTGACCTGATCCGCGAAGCTTCGACGCTCGTCACCAGCATAGACCACAATGTCGTCGCCTTCCTGCAATTCGTAGCCCTGGGTGATGGCAATCATGCTCATGTTGCTAGCATAGGGGTGCATGTACATCTCCTCGGGATCGGCAGCTGCGATGCGACGCACTGCGCGACGGGTGGTAGAACTGCTGCTGGGATACTTGAACGAGGTAGACTTGGTGCTGTTGCGGAACAGCATGTAACCCTTGCCAGGTTCCATGAAGTCGATGTTACCTACCCAACCATTGTTGTTGTCATACTGAGCAAATCCGGTCTGCGACTTCAGGATATCGCCCTTCTGGGCATTGTAGCCAGCCAGAGCCTCCTTGGGAGAGAGTTGCTGGGTGGGCAGATAGCTGATGTAGTTCCAGTTGCTCTGGATGGGGATTTCTGTAGAAGCCACATCCACAGGAACACCCTCAAATGAAAGAGTTTGTCCCTTGCCCGTCTTCACCTTGAAGAGCGAGGTGTAGTTGAAGCCTGAGAGAGTACCCATCCACTTGCCGTTCTTGACAGAATAAGAGGCAAGAGAAGTCTCGGTCTTCACTTCGTCGCCATCGTTCCATGTACCAGACTTCAGCATTGCGTTGATGTCAGAGATGTTGGCAGCAGCGATGTTGAACGAGATCCAGTTCCATCCCTTGGCAAAGGCCACATCCTCGACCACGCGAGAGTCGGTGGTAAAGGTTACGGGCGACTCGACAGAGCCCAACACAGCATTGTTGGCAAAGGTGATGTCACCCGTGCTGCTGCTTGCAGTAAACACTCGGTCGCTGCTAGCATCCCACACACGGAAGGTAAGAGGTGCAGTGCCCTTGGTCTCATTACCATAGATGGTGAGGAAGGTGTAGTTGAGACCCTTGCTGGCATTGTAGACATTCTTGGCGACGCCCACACACTTCTCGCCATCGAAGGCTCCGATGATGTCTTCCTCATCCTGTGACAGTTCACCGTCGAGTTTGAGCTGACCCACCACATTCATGCTGTAGGCATACTCGTGAGGATCGACGCTCCAGTTGGGCTCGTTGCCACGTACTTTGATGGTGAGCTTGAGCTTGCGAGACAGGCCTTCATCATTGGTGAGGTATACAGACTCGTGGTAGGTGCCGGGGTTGACAGCCTTGTCCACACGGAAGGTAACATGCTCGGAACTGCGGGGCGACAGAGTTCCGCTGGCGGGTGTCACAGTGAGCCAGCTGGGCTGGTTCTCGATGGTGTAACGCATATTGGCACCACCCACATTTTCTGCATCGACAGTGAATGTGGCTCCTTGTCCCTTATCTACTACCATGTTGACCTCATCTTGGGCCCATCTAGTCTGTGATTGGTCGACATAGAGACGGAAGGCGACAGGACTCTTGGTGGTGTTGCCATGAAGATCCTGCAACCCGGTAACACGGAAGGTGAGGATTGTCTGGTCAAACTCTTTCCAGTTGCCTGCTGCGGGAGTGATGATCATGCCATCCTTGTTGACAGTCCAGTTGACGGTGATCTCGTCCACCGAGCCAGCTTCCTGCACGGGTGCGGTGTCGGTACTCTTGGTGCCTGAGCCTTCCAAATCAGGATTCTTGTTCAGCATGCCCTCGGCGCTCAGGTCCTCGGCAGTGAACTGCATCTCCTGAGTTCCTTGCCAGTTGATGTACTTCTCGAAGGGATAGTAAGCTACCAAGCCCTTCTCGTCACCACGGAGAGCCTTGTTGCACTCCTCATCGATGAGTTCACCACTCTTGGCATAGCACCACAGACGTACATCATCGATGGCACCATTGAAGCCGCGGTCATAGGTGTACATGTCTCGGCTCACCTGAGCATCGTCGCTCTCCACGTCAGGAATGACGGTGCGACAACCGAGGGTAGCATAAGGTGCCATGAACGCCCTGATGTTGCTGGCAGCGAAATGACTGTCAAATGCACCATCCACATACAGACTCACCACATTCTTGTTGCGGTCGGTAGTCAGTGCAAGGTGATGCCATGCATCATCCAGAAGCTGGCTCTCGGTCAACTCAGACACATGTTCGAGACCATAGGTCTGCACACTGAGTGCACCCTTTTCGTTGAATCCGATGGTGAGGTGATCCTCACAATCAATCTCCTTCATACCCTGGCCATTCGAGAACAGAGCCACATTGCGCTGTCCCTTCTCGCCACGGAACCAGAACTCCAGTGTGAAGTCGTCGTCAGTACTCATAGGAGTGCTGCCCATAGTGATCTGTGCTGCTGGCAACTTAGTCTTATCCAGTGCCAGAGCATAGCCGTCGCGGTTGATAAACCAGGTAGCATCGCCAATGATGGCATTGGCACCACGTGCCTTGTCGGCAGCCACACGGCCACGTCCCTCGTTCAGTGGGTAGTAAGAGTAGAGTCCCATCTGATTGGCAGGCAGACTCACGTTACGGTTGTTAGCGAAATGCTGACGGGTCTGTGCGCGGTTCCAGATGCGGAACTCGCTCAGTTTGCCCTCAAATCCATTCTTGCCGTCAGCGCCCAGGCCGATGGTGAACACACCACGAGCTGCAGGACGCTCTATCTTGACATCCCAAACCGATTCACCATTGTAATAGACACTCACCACGTCGGTAGCAGTTTGGTAGATGGCTCCGATGTGCTCCCATTCGCCAGTCTTCAGATCCAGAGGTTCGGGTGCGGTATAGCTCTTGCCACCACTCTGGATGGTGAGTTTCTTCTTGTCGTTGATACCCAACTGGAAGGCTTCGCCCTTCTTGCCAAAGCTGAAGATGGTGGCATCGTGATCAAGCTTGTCGATATAGAGACCTGTCTCTACGGTGAAATCCTTACCCTCGAGGTTGTTCTCCACCTCGGTGTAGAGGCAATCGTTGACACCGTCGAATCGAACACTTGCAGCACGGGTTAGGGGCTTACCAGCCTTAGTGCCAGTAACTACGAAGTTATTGTCGGTAATCAAACTCTCGTTGATGGGCTCGTTGAATACGAGCTCGATGTCGTCACCATAGTCCAGCACGCCATCCTCGGGACTAATATTGCCATAGAGAGTGGGACGCTTGACATCCTTCAGACCCGACACAATAGCAGAGTACTTGACCGTTTCATTGCCTCCGATGTTGGCATAGCAGGCAGCACGCAGGTCATAGTTGTTATCTCCCATTGACTGCATGTCGAGGGTATAGTTGATGACACCGCCAGTCTCTATCAGCTGTGCATCACCATAGGCTTCCTTCATCGCATCCTCGGTGGCATAGAAGCGGCATACGGTGGTCCAATCGTTGTTGCTGCCAGCGCTGGTCTTGTATTGCAGTGCCACATACATGAATCCGGGCGAGTTCACATCATAGCCTTCCAGTTTCACGGGCAGCACGCTGTGACCCCTCTGGTCGATATAGTATGGCGTGGTGTTCAGAATCCAGTTCTCCTGAGGCTCGGTGATGGCCACGTCACCAGCCTGGCGCACCCAGCTGGCATTGATGGTCTGCTCTGCAGCGATGTCCTCGTCACACTCGGCAGAGAGGATAAGCTTGAGACCTTGATAATCATAGGCAGCTGCGCCGCGCTCGATCTCCAGAGTCTGCTGCAGGGTCTTGCCATAAGGTACGGTGAAGGGGATGCTGTTGGCATTCAGGGGAGTGCCAGCAATCTTGACGATGGCTCCGTTGGGATTGCTTTCGGGATCCAGAGTCAGCAGATAAGTGCGGTCCTGCTTGGTCTCCGATGCGTTGCCTATGTTGACCACAAATGTGGCCTTGGTATCCTCGGACAGGTCCTTCACAGTATTCTTGGGCACCGAAAGGGTGGGTGCATCGTGGTGCGAGGTTGCCTCGTTGATCAGGATTGCCTTGCCACGCTCGGTATAGTACTTGGTGGTGTACTCGCCCTCGTAGGGACAACTGGTGGCACCGCCCTTGGTCTTGTAGACGAAACTACCATACTTGCCATACAGCATGTCGTAGTTCTGGCCTGCTCCGCTGGATGTGCCATAGTGCTCGTCGCTCATCTGCTCCAGTTCACTCTTCAGATTATTGCGTTCCTTGTCCGAGAGATAGTCCCATGGGGTGTAGCGGCAGATATCGACACTCAGATAGTCACCGGCATCCTCGCTCAGAACAAAGCCCATGGTGGTGCTATTCTCCAAATCAGTCTCCTGGGTCCACCCTTCAGTGGTAGTGAGTTGCTCCTCGATCTTGATAGAGAAACCACCAAAAAGTCCCTTGACGATACCGGTGTCATCTGTCTTGGCACCGATGGTGAATGTGAATCCGCTCTGCGACGAACTGGCAACCGAGTAGGCTGCACTCTTCTCCTTGGTCAGACCACCCGAGAATGACATGTTGCTGTCCTCGCCGCTGATGGGCTTGGCCTTTACCTTCTCCATCTCGTTTTGAGCCAGATACTCATACCACTTATCGATGTTCTGGTTATAAATGTTGATGGTATCCTGATCCATCACCTTGTTGCCCTTGCTGTCCACGGGGAAGAATATCTTGTAGGTTCCCTTCTTACCAAAGTCGGGACTGTCAGCAGAAACATTTGAGCGATATACCTGCTCAAACTTGTTCTGGGCCAGGGTCTGTGCATTGGCATCGGTCAGTGTATTAGGCTGCAGGAAACTGTTGCGCAACATTTCCATTTCGGGAATGAGCACCTCCTCGATGTGCTTCTGAGGATACATGAAGTGTGTGCCATAGTACAAGCCAAATGAAATACCCTCGTCTTGTATCAGGTAGAACTTGCCATCGGCCGACTCGCTCACCTTGGACATCGAAGCCTGGTTAAAGGCTGCTGCCTCGATAAGGCGCAGGTTGGTAGAGGGTCCGTAAGAGATGTTGGTGCTATTACCCACAAACAGGTCTCCGTCGGCTCCTACAAAGTCTTCTTCGCCACTGGTCTCGATGCGCTCGGTGTAGGTGGTAGTGATGCTGCGGCCCTTTTCATGGCCGGTACTCTCGCTGTGTACCACACCTACCGAGATTTCGTTCTCTTCCTGGTTCATGGTAATCACGCCGTGCAAGATCTTACCAATCTCACCACCACCGATGGCGCCAAACATCTCCGAACCCTCGTTGTCCAGGCTCCAGCTGAAGGTGCTCGATTCGGTGCGGGTGAATCCCTTCTCCAGATATGCATAAGAGTGTGATCCTGGGGGATCTCGCAAGATGAAGCTCAGTCGGTCGGGACCTTTGGTCACAAATCGCTTGCCATTGCTGCGGCTCCCCAGTACAATACCATTCAAGGGGCGACCGTCGTTCCACATGGTCACAGCGTCGCCATCCACATACTTCAAGGACAGGGTTTTAGCGGGACCATTGGCACTCAGATCGGGTGTGCCACATTCAAAACTGTAGTAGCCGAGGCCAGTGCTGTCCACCTCTACTGAGTCTATGGTCTCTGTGGTCACCAGGTTGTTGGTGAACACAAGCTTACCCTTGCCCAGCGCAACCTTGTCCAGTCGCTTAGGATCTTCTTGGTTTGCTGCATTGTAGTAGGGATAGTGCTCGCTGGCAAATACCTTGAAGTAGTAGGTCACACCTTGCTTGTAGACGGGGTTACCCATCAAGTAACTGTCGGTGGCCTTGTCATACAGGGTTACGTTCAGGTCCTCGCCCTCAACATCATCGATGGTTATCTTCTCGTCACCATAATATGCTTTCTCGCGTCTTTGTTTATCGGTCTGAGTCAACTCGATACGGGCGGGAGTGCGCTTGATGAACTGGCGCGAGTAGTTGTAGAACACGGAATCCTCGCGAGTAGCAGTCACGGTGCCGTCACTGGTCTTCAATACGTTCTTGTTGATCGAGTACTGGGGATCGAAGACGTTGGTTAGATTCATGCTTTCATTGCTGTCCAGCAGGTTGCCATATCCGCTAGCTGTCACGCTGGTCACGTTGTAGTCCAGAGGCAGCAGGTCGGCCACAAACTCACCGGTGGTGGGGTCGGCCTGAATGGTAATGGTCTTCTGGCTAAACTTGACGTTGGTGCGTGGCATATGCGAATCATCCATCTTCTCCATGTGCAACACGCGATCGTGCATATAGGTCATCGACGAATCACGGTTGGCAATGGCATACTTACCCGATTCGAACTTGGGTTGCAGGGTCAGCACCAGTTCGTCACCCAGATTATTCTTACTGAGCGAGTGTCCCAGGGGATAAGCCTCCTGTACCACACCACCTGCCACACGACCGATAAATCGCACGCGGGTGTTGTCATAGAGGTGGATGTTCTGGATAGAATCCTGATAATTACGGTTACTGCCGTCGCTGTTGCAGATGCGGCCATCCAGTTCAAAGGTGTGGTTGGCCAGGAAGGCCTGCACCTTGTGGATGCCCACGGGCACACTCAAACTGAAACGTCCCTCGGTGTCGGTGGTGACGAAGTTACCCTCGCTGTCCAACTGCACCTCGTTGTCTATCTTGAACATGACGCCAGGCGAGGGCACGGTACCACCTGAATAGTACACGAAACCACTCACGCGGAAGAAACTCTTATCACTGAAGTTCACCTCGTGGGTACGCTGGTCAGCCGATATCATGCACTGGGCAGTGGCTGCCCCTTGTGTGCCTGTAGTGAAGTTGTGGGTACCAAGCACGGGGGTGAGGGTGTAGAGGGTTTCGGTACCCGAATAAGGCAGACCCGAGATAACATAGGATCCATCAGCATCGGTCACGCCCTTGTAGGCCAACTGACCCTTTTCGGGGATCTTGGTGTCATAGATCACGTCGGTCTGGGTGTCGCGCACAAACACACCATCGTGCATATAGTACATGTCGTTGGAATCATGAGCCAGATCGTAGAACTCGCCATCGATACCGTCGTTGAAACGCCAGTATGCCAGCATGCCGTCCTCGCCACCATGCAGGTAGCGGTTAAAGTCACGTTCCACTTGAGCGCTGCTCAGAGTCTTCTCCCATAGGCGCACCTCGTCCAGGTTACCCTTCATGCCACGGCCCATCAGCACCTTGGCCTTCACACTGTCGCAGCTGGCGCCAGTGGTCTCAGCCTTCAGCACTCCATTGATGTACAAGCGCAGGGTATCGGCCTCCTGGGTAGCGGTGATCTGCTCAAACACGCCGTTGGCCTGGGCATCACGCTCCACACTCACCTGGCGACCACCAGCAGTGTAGATGTACTTGCCGCCACGGTATTCCAGCTCGTTTCTGTCGCCCAACCTCAGGATACTACCCTCACTCTCGGGGCACACCATAGCCTGGACAGTGTGGTTACCCGCAAACTCGATGGGCGAATCCACACTCAGGTAGTTGCCGGGACCACCTTCTAGGCGGATGCTCTTGCCTACTAGGCCTGTCTCGTCCTTGGTCTCGGCATAGACGGTAACGCCAGGTTCGGCAGCACCGCCCTCGAAACAGATCTGACCATAGACGGTACCTGTGGCGGTACAGAAACCCACTACCGACAAAGGATCCGTCTGCACATTACCACCCTCACAAGTCATCGTTCCTACTATATAATAGGTATAATAGGTGCCGGGGACGGCCTTCTCATCCACATACGTGCGACTTGCCTGGTTGCCTAACGTATTATCAAATTCATACAAGAATACGCTCTTGTTAAAGGGCTGACCATAAACGGCACGGAACACACGTATCTTGTGCAGGGGCTCGACTACGTCGAAGCTCACTTCTACACGGTCGTTGTAGTATCCCTTCGATGCCTTGAGATTCAGCAAGTGACCTATTTCACTGTATGTCACAGTTCCACAGGGCAGTTTCTTGTTTTCCTCGAAAAGTCCTGTCGAAGGGTTGTACAGGTATTCGTTGCTTCCGGGCTTAAACTGTATGCGGTACGTGGTCTCGACACACGACTGCAGATTATCATCCAGATATACACCCTTGCGGGCCTCCTCGCGAGTAAGACCAGCTTCGGGTGTTACTTCCTCCTCTTCAAAATACCCTTGTTGGAAAACATGCAGTCCCGAACCTTCGGGCCAGGTGCCATCCTCGTAATCCCAGGTAATACGCGCACGCAGGACGTGGTCTGTGGTATCAGCAACGACCTTGGGATTGCTGAATCGAGGCATCTTGGTCTCGATCTCGGCGGTGTACCGAGGACCAAAATTAGTACCCCACAAGTACTGAGTGTCCGATCGGCGGATAGTCCAGCGCACGATGCCATTCATCTTGCTGTCTCGGTAGTCATCCTCCAGTTTATAGGGCTTGCCCTGTCCCATTTCATAGGGAACCTCACTTACAACCGAATCTACATCCTCGCCCAAATAGTTCTTCCACGAACGCACCAGCTGCACCTTGTCGCCTACGATGGTTGTGTTCTTGTTCAAATTCTCGTGTTGCAGGTAGACCTGGAACTTGGCCAGCCCTTTTTCCTTGTCATGCGTATACACCACCGAGGCAGTGTCAGGCCATACATAGGCATTGGCAATGACAGCATCGCTGCTGATTACCGACGAGGCATAGCTATTGCCGGTGATGGTCTGGTCGCCAAAGTTAAAATCATTGGCATACTGCGTGATGCGGTGTGCCCTGATGTTTCGGGCTTTATTGGCCACCTTCAAGTATATCTGGCGACGCTTTTTGAAGTTCTCGTCCGTGTACTCGTGCATGGAGTCTCTGTCCAGCTGAGCATAATACTTGTAGCTGGCGCCGTTGCGCTTATAGCAATCAGCCTCGTCCAGCTCGATCATGTTGTTATCCTCGTCGGTGAAGTAAACGAAACCGTTAGGGGCATCATTGGCCTGAGACCACGAATAGCGAACATTACCTGCACGGGTGTGCTCGTAATCGCAGCGGGGATCCCGCATCTCCATGTCATAGGCACCAAAATTCCAGGTCGCCGACCATGGGCCCGCGTCTTTTCCATTGCGCTCGTAATAGATGCGGAAAAACAGTTTGAAACCATGCGAAATGAAGCGAGCAGGGATGTGCACACGATAAAAAGCATACGTGCCTGCTCCAAGGCCCCACCAATGTTCACCACTTGTCGCTGACTTTCCTGTAAGTTTGCCATAATCCGTCAGTTCCTCGAACTTAATGCCGTTCATGGGGAACAAAGTGTACCCATTTTTACTACGGTTACACTTCATTTCGCAAAGTCTCAGCCTTTCGTTGGTCACCTTGTCGGTGATCTCGATGTAGTTCTGCCCCCTGTTGGGATCCATGAAGATATCAGGGTTCCAAGAATCATAGTAGGTTCCAAAGCGAACGTCCAGGTAGCCTCCATCCTTCAGGTGATGATCCTTATACTCATAGGTCGGGTCCGTTGCATAGGAAACCGATGGCAGAAGGAAAAGCATTGCTGCAATCACACACAGCGAGTGCCACCAGCCACCTGCTGGGACACCCCATTTCGTTTGTTTGCAATTCTTTCTCATAATTGAATATTGTTTAGATTAAATGTGATATTTCCCTATTACATATTGCGTGCGCACATGACACACGACAAGCGCAATTTATACGGTCTCAAAAGTATTCTTTTCCGACCAAACAGGGAATAAACAAAGTGTTGTGTTTTCTCAATCGCAAGAAAACACAACACTCATAACAAAGTAAAACAATATTATTTTCTAAGTTTTACAACACTATCTCTTCCCTTGTCGATAGGCCGATGGGCTGCATCCCACCTTTTTCTGGAAGTGGCGATAGAAATTGCCACGATCGTTGAATCCCACCATGTCCATGATGTCATTGAGCGACAGGTTCGGCTCTTCCACAAGCAGCCTCTTGGCCTCCTCCAGTCGCAGATCCGTCCTCCAGCTGCGGAAGGTCGTCCCCTGGTGCCGCTGGAAGTATTGCCTCAACGCCGCATAGTTGGTGCCCAGTTCGCGGGCTATCTCGTCCACGCCCCGCTCCGTGTCGGCATACTGTTTGGTAGCTACCCACTCATCCAACGCCAGTTTCAGCTGGCTCTCGCGGGCCATCATCTGCATCTGTTCCTGCACCGCATTCTGCTCGGTGCTCTTGGGCGTATCCTCACTGGGCAGGTCCGTCTGCAGTGGGGCAGCAAAGGCCTGGTCATCCACGGCTTTCAGTAGAAAATCTCCCGTCATGGTAAACCGTATGATACATGCCAGAAAGTAGGCATAGCAGATCGTGTAGGTCGATACAAAGATGGGGGTCAGGCTGATCCAAATGCTTGTCACTAGCGCCATCACGCCCACTGCCATCACTGCAATCATCAGTCGTTTCAGCCACTTCAGGCGCGACTTCATGTCCTCGTCATAATAACTGTCCACCTGCGTCACCACCCGTTTCCACAGGGCCGACCATACGCGCGTATAATAAACAATCAGGCCCACATAGGCAGCAATGTAAGTCCAAAAGAAGATATCTTTCAGCAATTGCTGGCCAAAGAGAAAGACCGGGATGACAGCGACGGTGGCCATGCCCACCACAACCAGGTGAATTACAAAAATCTTCGTTCTGCTCTGTGGCTGCAGTATCTTCACCATGCCCATGCCAAACAGGATGGCCTGATAAAAGGCTATCATCAGCACTATCAGGTTCGATGCTCCCGACTCAGGTGGGGGTGTAATACTGTGCATTCCCGTCAGCACAAGCATCACCAAAAAGGCTGCCAGGATGTAGGGGTATCCCTTACGGTACTCGTGCCACACCCTACCCTTGGGCATGGGCAACAGCAGCAAGATCAGCGTCATCACGCTATAGGCCATAGCTGGAGCCAGGTAAAAAGGCTGCATAATCAGCGACGTGATTTCCCTCATGTTTTTTGTCTATTTACTTTTACTCATACAAAAGTATACATTTTCCCAACAAATTATAAAAAATACACACGAAACCTCGAATTTAACTTGTAAAAAACAACATACAACGCAAAAAAAACAACATAGCAAAGCCGTGTCAGCACAAACTGATCCGATAAGCAAATCTCATCTTCAAGCAGCCTGTCACTCTCAATCAGCATAAATTACTATGCACGCATACATGTGGCATTCATCACAAAAGCAAAAAGGTACATAACAAAGGGCAGCCCTGGGTGAATGCTTGTCTTACCAATATTTTTTTGAAACACGATTTTGCTTACATCTTACAATTTTTACCCACAAATAATCGCTTCTGCTTCATTGCTCACTCCGAGGAGATGAGCATATTCGTGAGCATAAGTGAAAGGGAAGTCGAATAAGAGTCGTCATTTCATGGCATGATATCATCATTTCATGCCATAATACCATCATTTCATGGCA
>CALZKW010000082.1 GCA_945788095.1 uncultured Prevotellaceae bacterium
TTGTCTTAGGTTGAGGGTTTAGGGTCGAGGGTCAAGGACTCTCGCCCTACCCAAACCCCTCTGGTCTTCTAATCGCGCGAGCCTATGCGAGTGTTCTATTTCAACCTGTTCATCAGCATCGCGCTCATTGTGGGCGGCTTCTTGCTTCCGCCAATGGGCATCATCGATGGGTCGGTTCTCACTGCCGTTGGCGAACTGCTTATGTTCGGAGTCCTTGCCCAGATACCAAGCATTCTCGATGCTGTACGCAACGGCAAGAGCATCAAGGTGACTAAAGGCGATTCGTCTGTTGAGATCTCTGCCAGTGGAACGCAAGATTTCCCAGGACAGCAATAATAAAATATCAATAAATAAAAATAAATGAGAGACGATAAAAATAGGGACTAATAAATAAAAAGAGGATGATAAAGGGTGGAGGCAGCGCCACGGGCTCCCATCTTTCCCCCATCCACTTTTTATTTATATCACGTCTCCTGTTATATCTTTATCTATTTTTATTTATTGATATTTTCCCCAATCTCCCCGATAAACCATAATTTCTCCAATGCCCCCTTCAGGGGCATTGGCTATAAGTCGAAGAGCCTCGTTGGAGCCTGGATAATCTCGGGTTGGTACCCAGGATTGTTTATCTGCTCGTAGTCTACCAAATAGAGGTAATAACGCTCAGCGAGCAGGTGGGCCGCAGTTATCTCACCCTCAGACCAATAGAAGTGCTTATGACCACGATAGGTCTTGACCTCAATATAGCGGTCAGGCTTTAGCGAATCAGCTGCTTCAAACGACAAAATATCGTAGCCCATGGCAGACATCGCTGTCGGAAAGATGTACGATGTCTGCATGGAGATATTGGGGTAAACGCTTCCGCTCATAGGCAAGGACGAATATCTCACCCTCCATTCCCATACGAGCTGACGCGTTTTGGCTAATCTACAGTTGGTCAGAAGTCATATACTACTTCACAATACCCTTCTCGAGGTACTCGGCAAGGTTCATCTTGCGAACATCCTCGGCGGCGTGGTCGGCAGCTACCTTGGCCATGTCGTGCTTGACCATGAGTTCGACGAGCTGCTCGAAGGTGGTGGACTGGGGGTTCCAGCCGAGTTCACGCTTGGCCTTTGAGGGGTCTCCCCAGAGGTTTACCACATCGGTGGGACGGTAGAAGTCCTCGCTGACAGCCACAACGACCTTGCCTGTAGCTACGTCGATGCCCTTCTCATTAACACCTTCGCCCTCCCAGCGGAGGGTGATGCCTGCATGATGGAAGGCAAGGGTGGCAAAATCACGTACAGTGTGCTGCACGCCGGTAGCGATAACGAAATCCTCGGGCTTATCGTGCTGGAGGATAAGCCACATACACTCTACATAGTCCTTGGCATACCCCCAGTCACGGAGTGAATCGAGGTTGCCGAGGTAGAGACAATCCTGCTTACCCTGTGCGATGCGTGCTGCTGCGAGGGTGATCTTTCGGGTGACGAAGGTCTCACCACGGCGCTCGCTCTCGTGGTTGAAGAGGATACCCGAGCAACAGAACATATTGTATGCCTCACGATACTCCTTTATGATCCAATAGCCATAGAGCTTAGCCACGGCGTAGGGTGAGTAGGGATGGAAGGGGGTATTCTCATTCTGTGGCACCTCCTCCACCTTGCCGTAGAGTTCTGAGGTAGAAGCCTGATAAATCTTACATGTCTTCTCGAGATGATTGGTGCGTACAGCCTCAAGGATGCGGAGTACGCCTACGGCATCGACATCAGCGGTGAACTCAGGTGCATCGAAACTAACCTGTACATGGCTCTGTGCTGCAAGGTTGTATATCTCGTCGGGCATTACCTTTCCGACAAGTTTAACGAGCGACATAGAGTCACCCATGTCGGCATAGTGGAGGTGGAAGTTGGGTGTACCCTCGAGGTGCGCAATGCGCTCTCGATAGTCCACTGATGATCGGCGTATAATGCCGTGTACTTCGTATCCCTTTTCAAGTAGAAATTCTGAAAGGTAGCTACCGTCTTGGCCGGTAACACCTGTGATGAGTGCTTTTTTCATATTGTTTGTTGGTATAAAGCGAGGCGATGTGTCGCCTCGAACAGGGGTTTATTTGTGGTTCGCTTCGAACAATGGGAGCTGACCGGCTACCACTCATACGGGAAGCGCTCGATGTCTTCCTCGATGAGGGGGTTACCGCTCTGGACCTCAATGAAGGTGAGTTTGGTAAGAGCCTTGATGGCATGATAGTGTTCGATGGGGATGATGACAGTGTCGCCAGCCTTTACATGCTGCTGTTTGCCATCGAGAACAAAGATGCCCTCGCCCTCCACGAAGGTCCATACCTCTGAACGGTGGTGGTGGATCTGGTAAGAGATGTTCTTGCCAGGATTGAGGGTGATGGTCTTGGTGAGAGAGTGGTGGCCATCGGCGTACTTGGTGTCATCGAGTACGCGGTAGGTACCCCATCGACGCTCCTCGTACATTGGACGAGGAGTGAGATGGTCAACAGCCTTCTTGATGTCCTCGGTGTAGCGCTTCTGGCACACGATGATACCATCAGGCGATGCAGCCACTACGATGTCTTTGAGTCCGTCGGCATAAATAGCCTGCTGGAGTTCGTTTATGATGTGGGTGTTCTCGCAGTGGGCTCCCATAACGACATTGCCTATGACGGGGCGATGTAACTCGTCGGTGAGGGTATTCCATGTGCCGAGATCCTTCCATGGTCCACCATAGGGCACTACGGCAGCAGATTGTGCCTTCTCAGCCACTTCGTAGTCGAAGGAGATGTGAGGGAAGTCGGCATAGTGGTTGCGGATGTAGTCGAAATCGTCTGTTGGGACATAGCGACTAACAATCTGCATCATATAGCCGAGACGGAAGGCAAAGACGCCACCGCTCCACATGGCATGCTGGAGGATGAGCTGTTCGGCCTGTTCGGCAGTGGGCTTTTCCACATAGCGTGCCACCTTATTATATATAGCATCTGGCGCTGTGTTCTGTTCGGGAACGATATATCCGTATTTCGCACTGGGATAGGTGGGAGTGACACCCATGAGGATGAGATCGGCCACGTTGCGGCTAACACATTCCTCCATGCGACTAACGGCAGCAAAATAGCCGTTTTCGGTATAAGGGTCGCAGGGCATGACTACCACGATCTCGTCGTCGGGACATCCCTTCTGCAACTTGAGGTAACTGGTAGCGAGTGCTATGGCGGGGAAGGTGCCTCTGCGCTCGGGTTCGGTGACCACATCGACATCCTCGCCCAACTGGTTGGTGATGATGTCCTTCTGGCTGACGTTGGTAGCGAATGTGATGTCGGAGTTGATCTGTGCCTCTCGCGCCTGACGCACAATGCGCTGCACCATGGACTCCATGATATCATCGGGGTTGGTGCTATCCTCTCGCTCGAGGAGGGGGAGGAACTGCTTGCTGCGTGCGTTGTTGCTCAGGGGCCAAAGGCGTTTGCCGCTGCCACCTGAAAGGAGTACTAATTGCATTATCTTTGGGAGTGAGATTTTTGTCTATTAGATGTTACGTACCTTATGGTGCGATAATTACTGAGGTGGATGTTGCTGTAATCAGCTTATGCTCTGCTTGTACCACTGGAAGAGGCGGGCAACGCCATCCTCAATTTCTACCTTATGAGTCCAGCCCAGTGAGTGCAGTTTGCTGACATCAATGAGCTTGCGCATGGTGCCATCGGGCTTGGTGATGTCAAATTCTACCTCACCGGTGAAGCCTACGGCCTTGACCACAAGCTCAGAGAGCTGACGGATAGTGAGTTCCTTGCCTGTGCCGACATTGATGTGGCAGTTGCGTATCTCGCCCAGGCTGGGGATGGCTCCTCCGCGCCCGGTAGAATGGTTGCGGTCCACTACCCCATCGGCCTTGTTGCCATAGTGTACGCTTGAGTACTTCTCAATGCCGATGATGTCGGAGAAATTGACGTTGAGCAACACATGAACGGAAGCGTCGGCCATATCCTCACTCCAGAGGAACTCACGGAGGGGAGTACCGGTGCCCCAGAGACAAACCTTGTTGTCGTAGATGCCATAGAAGGCGAGCACCTTGAGGATATCCTCCTCTGCGCTGTTGCCATCGATGACGATGCGTACCTTCTCGCCTATGTCGGCGGGCATATTAGCACCCACAGGACGGATGGTGAGGTCCTTGCGAATGGCCTCCCAGTTATGGTCGTGGATGAGTTTTGCGAGATATACCTTGCGCATCATGGCTGGCATGACGTGCGAATTCTCGAGGTGGAAGTTGTCGTTGGGCCCGTAGAGATTGGTGGGCATGACGGCTATGTAGTTGGTGCCATACTGCAGATTGTACGACTCGCACATCTTGAGGCCGGCTATCTTGGCGATGGCATACTCCTCGTTGGTGTATTCGAGTTCGGAGGTGAGCAGGCAGTCTTCCTTCATGGGTTGTGGTGCATTCTTGGGATAGATGCATGTGGAACCGAGAAAGAGCAGTTTCTCCACTCCGTGGGCATAAGCCTCAGAAATGACGTTACATTGTATCTTCATGTTCATCATCATGAAGTCGGCACGGTAGAGGCTGTTGGCCATGATACCGCCTACGAAAGCAGCGGCAAGGACCACTGCATCGGGGCGCTCCTCATCGAAGAACTTCTTGACGGCCACTTGGTCGGTGAGGTCAAGTTCCTGGTGGGTGCGCCCCACGAGATTGGTATAGCCACGCTGGAGAAGATTGTTCCAAATGGCTGATCCCACGAGTCCGCGATGACCCGCGATGTATATCTTGCTGGATTGTTTCATTTTTGTCTTTTTTGGGCGAGGCGATGTATCGCTTCGAACTGTGGCTCTCGGAGGGGAGCGGGTGAGTGAAAGATGGTGAGGCGAAGAATCGCCTCGAACAATAATGGCCTGTGGGCTATCGTTTGGTGCTTATGCGTATGGTGCGGAGAAGGCGCATGTGATAGTTGGCCTTGCTTCAGGCTGTTGCGATGGCGGTGGAGGGGGCGAAAGCAAATGACTTGTGGCCCTCATCGCAGAGAAAGCGGTCTTTCTCAATAGAGATGTCTGCAATCGCTTCAAATGACAAGATATCTGAATACATCATCTTCTTAAGCGCTGCGTGAGTCTCCTTATCCGAACCGTAAATGTTCTTAAGGCGCTTTGCTTCTTCAATAGTGGGGATGTGCCACCCAGTAAGCCCCATCTCGTCATATTGCAATGCCTCATTGGTGGCACGATTGGGGTTTTCGGTATTGTTGGCAGAAGGAATGGCTCCCCATTCCATACGTGAGATCAGCGTGAGGTCAGTCTCAGTGGGCGTTATGCTGTCTGAGAAGACTATGATGTGCCCCTCGTAATATGTAAGAGGCTCGGGGCGCTCGATGGGGAGCATAGTTGTGGTGGAGTCGAGCGATATGGAGATGGTGTCCTCTGTAGAGCCGTGTCCGCTGCCTGAGAGCTTGAGCACAATGGTGCGGGGAGCATCCATAAGTGCGCACTCAGTGGATGCGAAGGCTCGGTTGGCTGCCTGCACCACAATCTGATAACACATCCACACGGGTAGGTCGAATGTGGCTGTCTGTCCGCTCTCTGTGATAGTAGCTTGCCCCTTGCTGGTGGTGGCATCGGTAGTGCGCACAACGACCTGGATAGGGAAAATACCTGTCAGTCTCTCTTCCTCGTGTACTACAGCCACCGTCAGGCGGGCCGTGCCCGTGAGATCTTGCTGCTCTAATTCGTATTTGGTGCACGATGCGAGCAGGGCAATGATAAGAGCCAGAAGAGACGAGAGGCGGTTCATAATACCTTTATATATGTGTAGCGCCGATTAGTCGCGACGGAAGATGTCACGGGTGTAGACCTTGTTCTCTACATCCGAGAGACTATCGTCAAATCGGTTGGCGATGATAGCCTTGGAGAGCTGCTTGAAGGCAGCAAGATCGTTGACCACACGACTGCCAAAGAAGGTGTCGCCGTCCTTGAGGGTGGGTTCGTAGATGATGACCTCGGCACCCTTGGCCTTGATGCGCTTCATGATGCCTTGGATGGCTGACTGACGGAAATTATCGGAATTGGACTTCATGGTGAGGCGGTAGACGCCAATGGTAGGTGTCTGGCCCTCAGGCTGATGACCGTACTGGTTGGCCTGTGAGTAGTCGTACCAACCAGCCATGCGGAGCACGGCATCGGCGATGTAGTCCTTGCGGGTTCGGTTGCTCTCTACGATGGCCGTCATCATATTCTGAGGCACATCGGCATAGTTGGCCAGGAGCTGCTTGGTGTCCTTGGGCAGACAGTAACCGCCGTAGCCAAACGAGGGATTATTATAATGTGTGCCAATACGGGGGTCGAGACCGATGCCCTGGATGATGGCAGCTGAGTCGAGTCCCTTGACCTCGGCATAGGTGTCGAGCTCATTGAAGTAGCTCACACGCAGGGCCAGATAGGTGTTGGCAAAGAGTTTGACGGCCTCGGCCTCCTTCAGCCCCATGAAGAGGGTGTCGATGTCCTCCTTGATGGCGCCTTCCTGCAGAAGGGCGGCGAAGGTGCGGGCAAAGGTCTCTGCCTCGGGATTGCCAATGGCGGAGATGGCCGCATTCTCCTCCTCCCACTTCTTCTCCTCTGCGGGGAGATGCTTGGGATAGCCCACAATGATGCGCGAGGGCCAGAGGTTGTCCTCGAGAGCCTTCGACTCGCGGAGGAACTCGGGAGAGAAGAGAAGGTTGAAGTGCTTGCCCTTGAGCGCAGGGTCGGTCAGGAACTTGAGCGCGTACTTGACGTAGAGCGAGCGGCAGTAGCCCACGGGGATGGTGCTCTTGATGACCATCACGGCATCTGGATTGACGCTCAGCACGAGGTCGATGACATCCTCGATGTGGTGGGTGTCGAAGAAGTTCTTCTGTGGGTCGTAGTTGGTGGGAGCTGCTATCACCACATAGTCAGCGTCCTTGTAGGCGCTGGCACCGTCGAGGGTGGCGGTGAGTTGGAGCTCCTTCTCTGCGAAGTACTTCTCGATATAGTCGTCCTGGATGGGCGAAATGCGGTTGTTAATCTTTTCCACCTTCTCGGCGATGACGTCTACGGCCGTAACCTGGTGGTGCTGGGCAAGAAGGGTGGCTATAGAGAGACCTACATAGCCGGTACCGGCTACTGCTATCTGGAGATCTTCAAACTTTCTCATTATATATATATGTTTTGTTTGGACTATTTGTGAGGTGCCTTCAGCTTAGACCCATATGGTACAGCCTTACTGGCGACGTATATGGATGTCAATGGCCTCGGGATGCTGGGCAACAAACTCCTGGGTGTCTCTCACCACGAGGGCAAGATAGCCGCCTCCGCCTGCTCCGGGCATCTTCCATGCCATGACGTCAGGGAGGGCACTGTAAGTGTCGATGGTTTGCTGGATGTAGCTATTGTCCTGTTCGGGATGTCCGTTGTAGATGGGGTGCACCATACCGGGGAACATGGCCACCTGTGCCTCAAACGAGGCCCTGTAGGCCTGGGCAAAGGCTTCGAAATCGCGCTTGTTGATGGCCTCCCAGCAGGCCTCGGCAGCCTGGGCGAGGGCCTCTACCTTGGCAGGGGTGATGTCCTTGCCCTCCACCACGGTGCATCCGGGGAGGCGGGGCTGCATGGGTATCATCACGATGTGCTGCTCAAGGAAGCGCAGCGTCATCTCATCGTTGGTGCTCTCTATGCGGGTGGGCCAGAAGTTGTTGTCGTAGTAGTGGCGGGCCAGACCGGGCACACAGATACCGATGGCATCCTGAGCACCCGAGATGTGTCCGTCCTCACGTTCGGGATTGTTTTCGAAGCAGAAGACGAGGCGTGCCAGTGTCTCGGGATCCATCTTGGGGAGCTTGACGGGCCATATCTTCTGTATCATCTTGCGGGTGGATGTGGAGAGACCGCATCTGTCGCGCACCTCAAAGGTAGGCTCGAGCGAGATAGTCAGTGCCCATCCAGGATGGTAGTGGCTGACGTAGGGCTGGTCAATCCATGTGCCGGCCAGGTCGAGACGTGTGGGTATGCCCCCGTCGGCCTTGGCGTCGGCAGCTGCTGTGGTGCTCTCCTTGGCCAGTTCGGCCTTGAGCGACGACGAACTGCGTGCCTGAAGTCCCTCGGCGGGTGTGCGCTGCAGTTCTACATACTGTATGCCGCGCTCAGCACAGAGCTGGCGCTTCTCATCGCTGCCTCCCTCTGCATTGACCACAAAGATGTCGGGGCGTACGGTGTCGAGCGTAGGCAGGAAGTCGATGACTCCCCTACCCTCGTTGATGTATGCCTCCTTTACATATTTAATAGACTGCACCATGAAGAGACGTTCCTCCTGGGGGAACATGGGCTTGCGGTGCTTGTACTCCTGGTAGGTAGCGTCCGAACCGATGCCTACATAGAGGTCGCCATATTGTGAGGCTTGCTTAAAGAACTCGACGTGTCCGGAGTGGAGCAGGTCGTAACATCCGCTTACGAATACTTTCTTGTTGTGCATGTTGTGATCTGTGATACTGGATAGTTGTGTCGCTCCGGAGTGTCAGTCGAGGGCCTCGTACTTACTGTGCTGGCTCTTGAACTCGGGCACTATTTCCTTCATTTTCTTTACGATGGCCATGTCGTCAAACGAGAGTGAGAGCTCGTGGAGCTCCATCTCATTCTGGCGCGCCAGGTCGTAAGGATACTCGCGCACGGCAGCCACCTTGATCTTGGGATGCGAGGTGGGCTTGGTCATCTCGGCATCGTTGAGCACCTCCTCGTAGAGTTTCTCACCGTCGCGGAGTCCAGAGAACTTGATTTCGATATTCTTGGCTCCCGAGAGTGCTATCATACGCTTGGCCAGGTCGACAATCTTGACGGGTTCGCCCATGTCGAATACGTAGATCTCGCCACCGCTGCCCATGGTGCCGGCCTGCAGCACGAGGCGACAGGCCTCGGGGATGAGCATGAAGAAGCGAATGATATCGGGGTGGGTGACCATGACAGGACCGCCCTTGCGTATCTGCTCCTTGAAGATGGGTATGACGGAACCGTTGGAACCGAGCACATTGCCGAATCGTGTGGTGATAAACTGTGTGGTCTGTCGGCCTGTCTGCTGTGTTTCCTCCCAGAGTTTGTGGTTGAGGCTCTGGCAGTAGATTTCGCAGATGCGCTTTGAGCATCCCATGACGTTGGTGGGATTGACGGCCTTGTCGGTGGAGATCATCACAAACTTCTTGGTGCCGTACTTGACGGCGAGGTCGGCGATGACTCGCGTACCATTAATATTATTCTGTACGGCCATGGCGGGGTTGTCCTCCATCATGGGCACGTGCTTGTAGGCTGCGGCATGGAATACATACTCGGGCTTGTGCTTCTGGAAGATGGTCTCCATGTGCTCCTGGTTGGTGATGCTGCCCACGATGGTCCAGATGTTGAGGTCGCCATGGTTGCGGGCCATGAAGAGGCGCACATCGTGCATGGGTGTCTCAGCCTGATCCACGAGGATGAGTTCGGCGGGGCGGAACATGGCCACCTGGCGTGCTATCTCCGATCCGATGCTACCTGCGGCTCCGGTGATGAGGATGCGCTTGCCATGGAGCATGGCTCCGATGGCTTCCATGTCAACCTCTATCTTGTCGCGGGGCAGGAGGTCTTCGATCTCCACCTCGCGGAGCTGCTGATGGAGTATCTCCGACTTGCCGTCCCACTCCTCAGCCTCGGGCATCATCAATATCTTGATGCCGGCCTTGATGAGACGGTTGATGAGGTCCTCGCGGTAGCGGAAGTGATTGGCCTGGAGGGGCGACACGATGAGCACCTCTGCGTGTGCTTCTTTCATGTGGCGGATGAGTTCACCATCGTCGCGTCTCACCACGACACCCATGAGGTACTTGATGTCGAAGTCGCCCTCGGGCGATACGAATCCCTCGAGCGAATACTGCTGAGGCATCTGGTTGCGGATGCTCTTGGCCAGCGACACGCCGCCCTCGCGCACACCGTAAATAAAGGCGCGCTTGGTGTAGCGTGTGGTGCGGAGTGTATCGAAGAAGCTCTTGACGCCCACGCGCATCATAAACATGAAGAGCGTGATGAAGGCCAGCATGATGAGTATCATGATGGGGCCAGGCATCAGAAAGTATTGGACGTCAAAGTAGGCAAGCGCCTTGGAAAGAACGGCTGCAAAGATGCTACCCGTGATGACGGCGTAGACTATCTTCTGGAGGTCGACAAAGGAGGAGTATCTGACGATGCCGCTGTAGGTGTGAAAGGCTCTGAATGCCAGTACGAAGGGTACGAGGCAGAGCATGAGTCCTCGGGAGATGGGCCAGAAATGGTTGACGATATGACCGCCTCCCCTAACGAGATAGGTGGATACGTAGCCACATGCCATCACGATGGCACAGTCCATCAGCAGTACGCCCCAGTAAGGGAGAGCTCCCTTGGAGAAATACCAATTGGTGATGTTCTTAAAGACCTTATAGACGTTCATAAATGTGCTTCGATTTTGAGTGAATAACCGCAAAATTGAGATTATGATATATGGGAGAGGGAGTGAGGAAACAGGAGACAACCTCTCTTCCTGTACCACCCCATCCAGCGTGTGGGGGGGGGGCGACCAGTGGAAACGGACCTGTAGGGGAGCTGTTCGGTTGTCTTCCCTCGGGCTATCCAGCTTCTCCCGGGAACTGCCTCTGGGCTCCTGCCATCATAATGGGGAGGGAGGGGGGCAGAGTGGCATGTATATCGTAAGTGTGCGCTGCCACAAAACGCACGTAAAAAGCATCGTGGGAGACATGCCGCAATAGCTATTTCTACACACGATATGTACTATGCAAAAATAGAGATTTGTTCGCAAATAATGAAATCTTTGTGCGGAAAAGTGTTCATAAAAGGCAAATTTGCCGGTAATGTTGAACAAAATACGGTAAAAAGGTATTGTAAAGCAGTCTTTGTGGTAATGTGTAAGCTAACGCCTGAGGAGAAAATAAAGCATTGGTCCTATTGTGTGGTGTATGTAATAGTGGCAAAGGGTAATAGGATGATATCTTGGAAATAATTGCCCTCGGGGGGCATGGGGAAATTGGGAGTTTATCTTTCAGAGTGAAAAGTGAAAAACGAAAAGTGAAAAGTTTGCTACCGCACGGAGCACCACTCAATAAGCCGCAACACGCCTTGCCGCACTTGGCAACAAGTGAGGCAAGGCGTGCTATTTTAGATATCCCCCCTGAGAGGATGGGAGGGGGCGGGCAGATTGGACTTAGATCAGGGGCATGCCGGCTTCCTTGCACTGGCGTCGCATGTCCTCGGGCCAGATGCTCGACTGCGTCTCGCCCACGTGGGCCTTATGGAGGAGCACCATGCAGAGGCGACTCTGACCGATACCACCACCTATGCTCTGGGGGAGAGATCCCTCGAGCAGACGACGGTGGAAATAGAGACTCTTGCGGTCGGTCTTGCCCTGCAGGGTGAGCTGACGAGAGAGCGACTCGGCATTGACACGTATGCCCATACTGCTGAGCTCGATGCTGCGCTCCAGCACGGGATACCAGATGAGGAGGTCGCCATTGAGACCCTCGAGTCCACCCTCGGCGGGTGTGCTCCAGTCGTCGTAGTCGGGGGCACGCTTGTCGTGTGGCTCGCCGTCGCTCAGGGGCGCACCGATACCTATTATAAATACGGCACCATGCTTCTTGCAGATGGCGTCCTCACGCTCCTTGGGGGTGAGGTCGGGATACATGGCGCGGAGCTCCTCGCTGTGGATGAAGTAGATGTCCTCAGGCAGGAAGGCCTCAAGCTGGGGGTAAGTCTCGCAGATATAGAACTCGGTGCGAAGTATGCTGCCGTATATCTTGCGTACAATCTTCTTGAGGAAGTCCACGGTGCGCTCCTCCTCGGTCATGACGCGCTCCCAGTCCCACTGGTCGACGTACATGGAGTGGGTATTGTCGAGCTCCTCGTCGGCACGGATGGCGTTCATGTCGGTCACAATGCCGAATCCGGGCGACACCTCATACTCGGCCAGGGTGACACGCTTCCACTTGGCCAGCGAGTGCACCACCTCGGCGGTGGCTTCATTCATATCCTTGATGGGGAACGACACGGGGCGCTCGATGCCATTGAGATCGTCGTTGAGGCCCAGTCCCTTGAGCACAAAGAGTGGTGCTGTGACGCGGCGGAGGCGCAGTTCGGTACTGAGGCTATTAAGGAAGAAGTCCTTCACTCGCTTGATGGCCAGCTCTGTCTGCTTGAGGTCGAGCAATGCCTTGTAGTCCTTTGGAATTTGCAGTTTACTCACGGTAGTTTGTATGTGTTCTTGTTGTAATTTTCCGCAAAGGTAAGCTTTATTTTTCAATTTGTCAAACATTTCGGGGCATTTTGTAGCAAATTGATTGACAAAGAGCGTGCATAGTGCGCACTTTTGTCAGCCATGGACGAGGTATCGATAAAATAGGATGCACCCCGAAGAAGAGGAATCAAAGAGGCAAATTGGGTGTTTATAGGGGAGATGCGGGGATGGTTTAACAACGGAACGAACGGGAAACTATTAATCACACGAAGGCACGAAGTGATATGAGTATAGCTGACCATAAGTT
>CALZKW010000083.1 GCA_945788095.1 uncultured Prevotellaceae bacterium
GATGATTTTGAATATGAATGGGTGCCGATGTGATGACCATAGTGTCTGCCTTGATGGCTGCGGTGGCTACGCCGATTGGGGCGTGGCTGGGCAGCCGGCTGATGCGCGCGAAGTATCAGGCGGAGGTGGAGCAGCTCCGGGCGGAGATGCAGGACAAGGTCGCCGAGGTGCGGAGCCACGAGCTGGAGAACGTGCGCAAGGCGAGCGACATCCTCATGGAGAGCATCGTGCCGCCGTTGCGTCTCGAAATTGAAAACCTAAGAAATGATATACTCAGACTTAACAAGGCGATTGAGCGTATTTGGGCGTGTCCTCATGTGGACCGCTGCCCTGTGCGCCATGACATCATGCGCGGGCCGAAGGAGCGTGACGGAGCTGGGCAGCCTAAAGACGTCGACAGCGATGGTCATGACGGCAAGCGACTCCGCCAGCTCGGACTCATGGCGCGAGACAAACTCGACGTTACGGACGCTGGGGCTGTCGATGCTCGAGGTGGAGGTCTATGACACTGGCGCTCCGCGCGACTCGGTGTCGGGGGAGTATCCGCTGAAGGCAAGGGCGCGCAGGGTGGAGGGCTGCGGCGTGGCGGCCCTGACGGAGTCGTCGCTGCAGATGTCGGAGCGCGATGTGGCGCAGACGGAGGTGACGTATGATGCCGGGACGCTGGGCGAGGTGGTGGTCGAGGAGGTGCGTGAGCCTACTTGGCGGTGGGAGACGTGGGTGTATATCACGCTGGCAGCAATGGCTGCGGCAGAGGTATGTATTTTAATCTATCACAAACGATAAATATTAAATGCAATGAGTACAAGTCTGAAAATAGTGCGTCAGAATGGCAACGTGCCCAAGACGCTGGCTGGCGAGGATCACATTACGGGTTTCATAGCCTACCTTGCCACATCGGACATACCTGCTGCCTTCAAGACGGCGAGGGTGCAGGCGGTGTCTACAATCGACAGGGCTGAGGCACTGGGTATCACGGCTGATGCTGCGGCATGGGCCGTGAAGGTGCTGCACTACCAGCTGAGCGAACTCTTTAGGGTGAACCCTGCGGTGAGCCTCTATCTGGGGCTGTTTGACAAGCCTACGGGGGCGTACACTTTTGCTGAGATGAAGACGGTGCAGAACTTTGCCTCGGGGCGTATACGCCAGATGGGGCTGTGGTGTGGCGACCGTGCCCTCTCGGAGGATGACCTCACTGCCATACAGGGCATCGCTGACGAACTGGAGTTGCAGGGGGCGGAGCTCTCGGTGGTGTATGCTCCTAAGGTGACGTCACTCAACACGCTGCCGCAGAACCTGGCGGGAGGCGGCAAGTGTCGCGTGAGTGTGCTCGTAGGTCAGGCGGGCAGCGGCACGGGAGCCGAACTCTATGCCGATGCCAAGAACTCGGGCAAGGCGAGCGTGAGCGGCCTTGGTGTGGTGATGGGGCTCATCTCGTCGGCCAAGGTGCACCAGTGTATAGCGTGGGTCAAGCAGTTCCCGACGGGTATCAGCCTGCCTGCCTTTGGCGACGGCACGCTGCTGCGCGATTTGGACAGGGCTGCGGTGGAGGCTCTCGACAAGGCGCGATACCTCTTCTTCGTGACTCAGGAGGGGCAGAGCGGCAGCTATATGAATGACAGCCACACGATGGACTCGGCCATCTCGGACTATGCGAGCATAGAGTCGGTGCGCACGATGGATAAGGGTGCGCGTGGCGTGCGTACGTATCTCATACCTGAGCTGGGAGGCAATGTCTATGTCGACTCGGACACGGGCAAGCTGGCGCCCTACTCGGTGTCGTATCTGGAGACTGTGGCGGGCCACGCTCTGGAGGATATGGAGAAGGCGGGCGAGCTGAGCGGCTACAAGGTGGAGATTGATCCTGACCAGGACGTGGCGACGACGAGCACGGTCGACGTGGTGATCAAGAAGGTGGCGGTGCCTGTGATGCGACACGTGAGTGTGAAGATTGGCTTCGCCGTGAGTGTTTAACCTTTCTAAATCGATACTATAATGGCAAGTGTTATCAACAATGGCGTACCGATGGTCAACGGCATGCTCTGCTCGTGGGCTGACATAGTGGTGCTCATCGGTGGTGTGCCTGTGACGGGTGTGACTGGTGTGGAGTATGACGACCAGCAGGAGGTGGTCAACAAGTATGGCGCGGGGCGTTACCCTGTGGGGCGCTCGAAGGGGCGCATCACGTGTAGTGGCAAGCTTATCCTCTATCAGGAGGAGGTGCAGGCTCTCTCGGCTCAGAGTGTGACGGGGCGTCTGCAGGACCTGCCTCCTTTTGACGTTATCGTGCAGTATATGCCTGACAGCGGACTTATCGTGACGGACAAGATCCGCAACTGCCACGTGAGCGACAATGCGCGCAAGTGGAAGGAGGGCGATACGGGTCAGGAGGTGGAGCTAAGCCTCGTGCCGAGCCATATCGAGTGGGGCAAGACGGTGTAGGACTGAGCCTACCCCGATGGTGTTTTAATCTCTTGTTTAATACCTTTTCAAAAGACTTTTAATCATGATTCAGGATAACGACAACATGGCTCAGGAGGCGCGTACCTACGATGGTGGTGTCAGCCCTGACCAGATTCTGCAGTGGAAACAGAAGCACGGCAAGGTGGTGCGCATAGACATCGTGGATGGTGAGGATACGCATGTGGGATATTTTCACCGACCTTCGTTCGAGACGGTCAAGACGGTGACTAAGGTTGCCAAGGTGGACGAGGTGGAGGCCGGACGCGTGATGTGCGACCAGTGCTGGCTGGGGGGAAGCGACTCCCTGCGCCAGGACGCGGTGCTGTTCATGGCGGTGCAGGTGCAGCTGTCGAAGGTGCTCAACGGCTGCCTGGGCTCGATAAAAAACTTGTAGAGGCGTACTCTCTGGCAGACGACGACCGCGAGGACTCGTTTGCCAAGGGGTGCGCCCTGATACGCGCCAACCTGCACGTGGATACTGACGCGGTGTGCTCGGAGGAGCAGTGGGCGGAACTGTATGCCGAGGCGCTGTGGATAGAGCGATGGCGCAACCGCAATCTCGCGGAGATGATTGCTGCGGTGTTTGGGGGGAAGGGACGTTAAGGAGTAAATAATACGACATGGCAAACGTTTTTGATTATATATTCAATATTGGCGGCAACTATTCTGCTACGATCGAGGGCATGAGTGCTGCTACGGGCGAGTTTCAGGCTAAGGTTAATGGTGCTCAAAGCTGCATCAGCAAACTGGGCTCTGTGCTTGCTACTATTGATTTGGTCAAGAATGCTATCGACGGACTGAACCAGGTTACTGAGACGTTTTCCGTATCGGGTATTAAGCTGGACAGCCAGATGCACGACCTAAGTGCGGTGGCTGGGGTGACGGGCGAGACGCTTCAGCAGATCGAGGGTTTTGCGCGTGACAGCGCGAAGGCATTCGGTACTGATGCTTCGGTGGCGGTCGAGGGATACAAGCTGCTGCTGTCGCAACTGAGCCCGGAACTGGGCAAATATCCTGAGGTGTTGCGCTCCATGGGCGACAACATCCAGACTACGGCGAAGCTCATGGGGGGCGATGGCGTGGCGGCGGCACAGGTGTTGACGACGGCTATGAACCAGTATGGCGTGAGCCTGGATGACCCTGTGGCGGCGAGCCAGGAGATGGCGCGCATGATGAACGTGATGGCTGCTGCGGGGCAGGCTGGCTCGGCTGAGTTGCCTGCCATCAGTGCTGCGCTGCAACAGTGTGGTATGGCGGCTAAGGCTGCTGGCGTGAGCTTCGAGGAAACGAACGCTGCCATCCAGGTACTGGACAAGGCTGGCAAGAAGGCGAGCGAGGGCGGTGTGGCTCTGCGCAATGTGTTGGGACAGCTGAGCAAGGGTCGATTCGTCGACAAGCAGTCGGCGGAGGAACTGGCCAAGGCTGGCATCGATGTTACGGCGCTGGGCGACAATTCTCTGAGCCTGAAGCAACGTCTGGACTTGCTCAAGCCGATGCTCAACGATTCGGCACTGCTGGCTAAGTTCTTTGGCGTGGAGAATGCTAACGCTGCTCGTGCGCTGATTGCCGGAACTGATGCGCTGCAGGGCTATACTGAGGCGGTGACGGGTACGCAGAGCGCTCAGGAGCAGGCTGCGACGGTGATGGATAGCTACGCAGAGCGTCAGGCGCGTGTAAACCAGAAAATAGAGGATATGAAAATATCGCTTTTTCAGGCTACGGGTGACCTCACGCTGTGGACGGGTGCAATCATGGGTGTCATGACTCCGCTTGCTCAGGTCTCTCCGCTGATCTTGGGTGTGGGCAAGTCGATGATGTGGTTTGCTGGCATCGCATCGACGGGCTTCGCTGCCTTCAAAGTGTCGGCCGTGACGGCGTGCAGGGCGGTGAGTACGGCGATATTCAGCATACCGATAGTGGGATGGGTGGCTCTGGCGGTGGCTGCACTGGCCGCTCTGGGGGTGTACTTCTGGAACACATCGGTCAAGTTTCGCGCTGTGCTCAAGGGCTTGTGGGCTGCGTTTAAGGCGGTGTTTACGGGCATCAAGGATATGGCGAAGCAGTATTTTGGGGCTATCGGTGATTTGCTGCGGGCGGCGTTTACGCTCGATGCTGCTGGCATTGGGGCTGCGCTCAAGAAGTTGGGGGGCTCGTATGCCAACTATGGCAAACAGATTGGCAAGGCGTTCAAGGGGGCGTATGATGCTGAGATGAAGGCTGGCGCACAGGATGGGACCAAGAACGGCAAGAAGCGCAGGAAGGCGGCGTCTGCCGTCGGAGCGACTGATGCAACTGCATTTGATGCTGCGGCTTTGGCTGTGCCTGCGATTACTGATGTGACGGCTGGCTCGCTCTCTAATCCGACGCTGTCGGGCAGCAGTGCTGCCGATGGTGGCTCGAAGATAAAGAACGTCACCATCAACATAGACCGACTTGTGGAGCACTTTACCATCTCGACTCAGAACCTCAGCGAGAGTAGCGAGCGTGTGCGCGAGGCGGTGCTCGATGCGCTGATGGGGGCTCTGAATGACACTCAACTGGCAATTGACTAACGACTGACTATGATGAAAGCACCTGTATCTCCTCAAATGGTGGCGGTGAGCTGGGCCAACTATATGGCGAAACGGCTCGTACGCTTCAAGCCAGGACGTGTGGCGGGACCTGTGTCGTGGCAGGGACATGGCGAGGACATCACTACGCATACGCTGGCACAACCAGTGACGGACCGCTCTTACTGGCAGGGACGCTGGGTGCTCTGCCCTCTGACGCTGCGTGCCGAGGGTGTGGCGGAGGTGGAACTTGCCGATGCTGTGGCGGCCGTGACGCGCGAGAGGCGCATCGTGAGCACGGAGGTGGTGGGGCGTGCCGGCAGCGTCAAGGAGTATGTGACCGAGGGCGACTGGTCGGTGAGTCTCGTGGTGGGGGTGCAGCCTGTGGAGGCTGGCTATATCGAGGATGTGTATCCTCTCGATGCGCTGCGCTCGCTGCGACGTGTGCTCGAGGCTAAGATGGCAATCGAGGTGTACAGCGAGTTTCTGAGCATCTTCGACATAGACCGCATCGTGGTCAAGGGCTACTCTGTGCAGCAGGCGACGGAGTCCAACTATCAGGCGGTGAGCATCACGGCGGTGAGTGATGATGACTACAACATATACAGCAGCGAGTACTGATCTGCTCGCATTTAATACTTGTTCAATACTTGTTTAATACTCGTTTAATGTCATGTTAAGGCTGTCGCTACATATCGAAATATCTGGCTCTCGCCGCTGGGAGCTTGACTTTGCATCTCAGGTTGAGGTGGTGCGCGATATGGAGTGTCTGACGGATACGTGTACCATCACGCTGCCGAAGCGCGTGAAGTGGGACGGCGAGAGCGAAACGCCCGTCAGGCGTGGCGATGGGGTGAAGGTGTGGCTGGGATATGACGATGAGCTGGAACTGGCGTTCGCCGGCTATGTGCGCGATGTGGGCTACAAGACTCCAATTGTCATCACGTGCGAGGACGAGATGTATCGGCTCAAGCTCACTCCGGCCAAGCCTGTGGCGTATCGTAGCGTTGACCTCTCGACGCTGCTGGCCGACCAGGGGCTGACAGAGGTGAGGGTCATGGGCGAGCAGATGCTCGGCGCGTACAGGGTGACGGACGCTACGGTGGCGAGCCTTCTGGGGCGGCTGTCGGAGAATGGCATCAGGAGTTTCTATATGATGGAGGACGGCAGGAGTGTGCTGTATAGCGGCGTGCTCTTTGAGCGTGGGACGCAGCCTGTGCAGGTCTTTCGCACGGGGCAGAATATCATCAGCGACCAGAACCTCACGCAGCAGAAGGCTGAGGCGATGCGTATCAAGGTCAAGGCCGTGTCGCTCCTGCCTGACAATACTAAGGTGAAGGTGGAGGTGGGCGACGGCGACGGCGAACTGCGCACGGTGCATACGTACAACAAGCAGGAGACGGAGCTCAGGGCGTGGGCTGAGCAGGAACTGAAACGTATGAAGGTGGACGGGCTGACGGGGTCGTTCACGACGTTCGGCTACCGCTTGGTGGACAAGCTGGACAACATAGGCATCATCATCGATGGGGTCAAGATGGGTGTCTATCAGGTGAAAAAGAATGTAATAAAATTCGGTGTCTCTGGCTATAGGCAGGAGATAACCTTGGGATATAGAGTACGGTCATGAACAATATACGCGACCTTGTGCGCCAACTGGCTGCAACTCCTTCGTCTGACGCTGGCAGCATGATTCTTTGCCGCGTCGACTCGATAGATACTGAGGCTCGTACCATCGACGCTCAGCCGCTTGATGAGTCTGCGCCAATCTTGGGGGTTAACCTCCAGGCGAACCAAAACTCGGAGGTGGGCGTGGTGATGTTTCCGCGGCAGGATAGCTACGTCATCGTGGGTATGCTGGGCATGTGCCAAGCTGTGGTCGTGACGTGTGACGATGTGGAGCGTGTGCGCATCGATGTGGGCGACATGTCGGTGGACGTCAGCGAGGACGGCATAGTACTGAACGGTGGCGACCTGGGCGGGCTTGTGAAGATACAGGAGATTAAGGACAACCTGGACACGCTAAAGCAATACTGCGAGGCGCTAAAGAATGCGACGAGCGCAGGCATTAAAGCCGTGGGTGCTGCTATGTCGGCAAATGGTGCAACTGGCGCAAAAGCATTCGATGCTGCCATGAGTTCGCAGAGCATAGTGTTTAAGGACATGGAAAACGATAAAATAAAGCAATAATATGATAGGGATACTACTTGACGCAGACACTGCTGACCTCATCATCTCCGAGGGGTCGATGCAGATTGGCGACAATACGGCGCAGTGTGTGGGGCTAATACTGGACACAGTGCCCGGAGAGTGGCGGGAGGCTCCGCTGGTGGGGGCTAACGTGCGCAGCCTATTGGGGGGCAATACTGACAAGATGTGGGCGCAGCAGACGAAGCGTATGATACGCTCGTGCTCAATAGAGATAAACGACATTAAGGTGAATGATGACAATACTGTCACGATAGATTAACACACGTTGCCTATGACACTCATCACTGTACAAGACCGCCAGACGGTCATCGACGCGCATCTCATTGCTTGCGGCACTCTCGACGGCATCATCGACACCTGTGCCCTCTCGGACATCTCGCTGACTGACGATGTTAGCGCGGACTCTGTCCTGCCTGTCGATGACAGTGCTGCGATACCTCGCATCGTGGCGACCTATGCCTTGCGCGGCTACTCACCGGCTACGGCAATTGTGGCGGCGGGCTCTGTCAGATTCTTTGGCATAGGCTATATGGCCATAGGTGTAGACTTCGTGGTCAGGTGACATCAAAACCTCATAAAAAAACCTCAAAACCTCAAAACCTCAACCATGCGTACAATCGACGAAATCAAGCAGACCATGTGTCAGGCTTTCATGGCCGACGAGACTTTGGCCAAGGTGTATGGCTTCAAGGCCGGCGACCCGTGGAGCAACCATTTCAGCGCGGTGTGCATCGAGTCTCTCATACTCTATGTCATTGCCGTGGGCATCTATACGGTGGAGGCTCTGCTCTGTCAGCACAAGAGAGAGGTGGACGCCAAGATTGACAACATGAGCGTACACCGCCCACGATGGTATCGCGACAAGGTGCTGGCCTTTCTCAAAGGTGTCTCGCTCATTGCCGACACCGACCGCTACGATACTGACTCGATGAGCCTGGCAGACATCGAGAAGGCGCGTGTCGTCAAATATGCTGCGGCCACTGAGAGCGACGATGCCTCGATTCTCACCATCAAGGTGGCAACGGAGAGCGACGGTGAGCTCGCTCCGCTCGACGATGAGACTGAGAGGCAGCTGCGTGCCTATATAGCGGAGATCAAGGACGCTGGCGTACGCATCGCCTTAGTCAATCAGGAGGCTGACCTCTTCTCGTGTACCATAGATGTGCTCTATGACCCGATTCTTACGCCTGCCATAGTGGAGGAGAATGTGCGCAAGACTATCAGTGCGCATATCGCTTCGCTGCCGTTCAACGGCGAGTATACCAACATGGCTCTTGTCGATGCGCTGCAGGCGGTCGCCGGGGTGCGCATCGTGGAGCTGCGCTCGTCGAGCGTCAAGGTGGCGGGCGAGACATCTGCCACTATCATCGATATACGCCATACTCCTGCCTCTGGCTACATGAAGTCTGACGCCATCCACATCAAAATGACCCCTTACAAATAACTGACGCAATGAGCCTGTATGACATAGATTATAAACGTTTGGCCACTCTGCTGCTCCCGATGCGCCTGCGCTCGGGTACGCTCAATGCCATGCTCTCGTCTGTCAGCAGACCTTTGGGCGAGCTGCGCCAAGAGCTGGTCAGCTACCGCGCTGACAAGGACTACCGCCTCGGCCACAATGGGCAGGTGTGCTACCTCCGCGCCCTCATCAACGACAAACTCGATGCTGAGCTTCGGCGCATCATCATCGCTGAGCCTGACAACTCCGAGAGCTCTATCATCATGCTCCATAAGCGTGCCACGCTGCTCTACAGACGTATACCTCAGCGCGTCACGAGCTCGACGCTGCGCATCTTCCGCCGTGGCCTCTCTGGGGCTGGTCAGATAGGCTTCTGGGTCAAAGTGCCACATGAGCTGCGCGGCAGTATCAACGAGCAGGTGATACATGCGCTCGTGAGCAACTACAAACTTGCCTCAGTTCGCTATGGCATAACCTACTATGACAATACATCATCTAACTCATAACTATCATGGACAAGATTATCGGCAACTACCTGTCTCAGTCCAATATGGACTTCCCACTCGACTGCGAGACTCTCGACTACATCGCGCAGAACCACGCCATGCTTCAGGCGCTTGGCAATATCGGAGGCGACAAAATCATACTCAGCGGGTGCGAGGAGAGCGATGGTACACGCTCAGAGGGCTATGTATTCCTTCGCACTTCGGACTACCCCGACGGTGAGGTGCTGCGATTTATAGGGGGCTCGGACGTACTTTTCCACGTCGAGACTGAGAATCTTAGCGTCACAGCCGACTCGTACGAGTATGCCAACGCATACACTAAGCGTTATCTCGCTCCTGGTGCGGGGAGTGAGTATTACTCCTGGAATGACTTCGACGGTTTCGAAAATAACAGGGCGCTGCTGGCCGAAATCAATAATCTCAAAGAACAACTCAACAGCGTAGTAGGCGAGCCTCTCGGCATTGTAAAGCTCTACGCTGGCAGTATCGTTCCTGACCACTATCTTCTTTGTGATGGGCAGGCTCTCAAGATTGACGAATATCGCGACCTCTATGCCGTCTTAGGCAATACATACAATACGGCGCCGAACTACCTCGGTGTCCCCTACACCACCGACAACGGCTATTTCCGCATCCCCGATCTGCGCGGACGTTTCATCGTGGGGCAGAACTCAACTGACAGCGACTATAAGAGTAAGGGCAATGCTGGAGGAGAGAAGCGACACACTCTCAGCGCTGCCGAGTCTGGACTGCCTGCACACTCGCATAGCGCACATGCGTCGGATGATGGGCAGCACACGCATAACTACTACGATATCTACGCCATGGAATATAATGGTTGGGTCGATGTTGGGAATAATATCGGTCTCAAAAGCACAGACAGCGACAATAAGGGCTTGCAGATCGAACGCACTTCGCTTGCATCAGGTAGCCATAGCCATGCCATCACAGTCGACCAGACCGAGGCCAGGTCTGCCACCGCCAGCCACGAGAACCGACCTCCATACTACACCTTGGCATATATCATAAAAGTCAAATAACTCTAACCCCCTACAACTATGGCAACACAAGACCGCTCTACGCTCAAAGGTTTTTTCAAAAGCGGAACATATCCTACCGAGAATCATTTCGCTGCGCTTATCGACAGCATGCAGCATCGCGATGACAGCATCAATGTCGCTAAGGTTACAGGACTACCCGCCCTCATCAACACCAAGGCCGACACGGCATACGTAGACAGGAAACTGATGGGTAAGGTTGACGCAGCAAACTTCGAGAACGTCATGGCCGAGTACTTCGACCACAATCCTTTGTACATCCCTGTCGAGCAAGTCGTAGACCGCGAACTCAACAAGTCTCAACACGAAATCAATCAACAGCTCTCGCAAGACATTTCCAACGTGCGCTCAGACGCCAACGCCGCTGTCAGCAAACTGCGCAGCGAGCTCAACACAGAGTCATACACTGAGACCCCGACCTGGAACCTGCGCTACAAACTAAAGACGTGGGACGACTATTCTGTCGGCAACTACCAAACCGCCTACGAGGATGATACCGTCGACCAGCGCAACGCAGTTGCTGTCGACCTCACAAAGGGAGCCAACATCATGCTTTCATCCCCAAGCGGCCGTTTCATCCTGGCCACAAAGTCAGGCACAAATGGCATCATCTGTTTGGACAAGTTTTATAACGACGGCAACGACAGCCCCTATGAAATCTATGCCGACGGCACCTACTATATACTCGCCTTCGCCGACTCATCTGGCTCCTGTAGCTCATACGTGGAAATCACCACCAGCAACAACGGCCCGATAGCCAAACTCAAGACCCAAATTGCCTCCAAGGCAGAACAGACCTACGTCGACGAGCAGCTCGCCAGCCGCTCGGGGCTGATACATATCGGCGAGGTAAGCAGCGAGGACGATTTCTTCTCCCGCATAGCCACCCATGCCATAGTCACCAACCCTGCGGCTCAGGTAGTCACCGCCACCTACAAGAGCGGAAGCGGTACAGGCACTCTCGTAGCACTCCAGCAAATCCGTTCCAACACCTCAGGCGACGGCGGAGGCACCACCATGCAATACATCTACTGCAACAAGTCTCGCTATACCCGCTACATCAACTTCACCGCCAGCAGCGTCAGCGCAGTCCAGAGTATGCAGCTCGAGGGAGTCCGCAACCTCCAATACGACAACGGCGTGCTCAGTCTCAGAGGCATCTGGGGAGCCATCATCGGCTCCACCGTCAACCTAACGTCAGTCGACAAGACCGCCATACGTGAGGGAACAAGTACAACGGATAAGGTGCAGCTCACCGTCACCAAACCATTCGGCAACACCGCAAGCGCATACATTAGCGCAGCCACCAGTGCCAAGGCAGGCATCATGACCGCCGCGATGTACGACACTCTCGTATCGCTGCCTAATGAGTTGAATGTCCGTATCAATGAGTTGCATGATCAACTGGGCTATTATGAGCGACAACAATTGAATGCCACGCAAGGCACCATCACAATAGCAACGAGTGGACTAAGCCCAAGCGTAACCGTAGACATCAGCGACACACGCATTCCAGACTATGCCAACCTGAGCCAGCCCATAAGTCTTAGCGCCGGCAAGACGATAGAGGTAGAGACATACTGCGCCCTCTTGGTCCAGCAGACCGAGTCAACAGCTCTGTGCGTTGCCTACGGCTCCAATGTCAGCTACACCAACACCTCGTCGTCCACAAAAATCATCTACATCTACAACGAGGCCTTCCCGTTGGACTACGACATCACCAGCCCCACAGGTATGTTAGCCGACCTCCAGAGCCTGAGCCTGCGCCTGTCAGCCATAGAATCCCGTCTAAACGCCCTTTAATACCTAATTAAACAGAGCTTAAACACCCTTTATCAGGCAAACAAAAGCAGCGGCAATCACCCGTCAAGAAGTGATTGCCGCTGCCTTCTTTCACGAAGCAAAAAAAGAACTAAAAATGTACATTTCGTTTTCAGAAAATGTACATTTCGTTTTTGCGGTTATACAATTAGCGAAAACATGCAAAAAAGAGTGCCAAGTCTGTTTACAGATAATTTCTC
>CALZKW010000084.1 GCA_945788095.1 uncultured Prevotellaceae bacterium
ACAACAGCATTTTTCCGTGCTGAAAATCGTCGTCGTAGGCCTACAACAGCATTTTCCGTGCTGAAAATCGTCGTCGTAGGCCTACAACAGCATTTTTCGTGCTGAAAATCGTCGTTGTAGGCCTACAACAGTATTTTTCCGTGCAGAAAATGTCCGTTGTAGGCCTACAACAAGATGCCCAAAGTATTCACGTTTATCGTTCCCAGTTCCTTGTTAAAACAAATTTTCTGTTCGTTCGGTTGTTACCCTAAAGCTTCCTCATATAAAAAGTCCGGCAGCCAGACACATGATTGTCTGGCTGCCGGATTAACTTATATATTGGATATATCGTCAGAGCACGAAGTCACTTTCCCAAAGTTTTACTTCTCCGCTCTCCTGTGTGGCCTTGATGTCGATGAGGCGCTGATTGCTGCTGCCGCGGAAGAGCAGGTCCTCATTGCGCTGCGCCATGATGAAAGGGCCATCGACCAATACATCGATGAGGCTGAGCAGTCTTAGGCGGGCTGGGTTGGCCTCGCGGATGAGGGCCTCGTAGGTGAAACCCGTGTAGGCCCAGATGGTCTTGTGGCTCTGCTGCTTGATGAGGGAGGCGAGCTCGGCAAAGGCTTCGGCCTGGAAGAAGGGGTCGCCGCCCGAGAAGGTGACGTCGGAGTAGGGGTCGGAGAGGAGCATACGGGCCAGCTCGCAGACCTCCACCTCGCGCCCTGCCGTCATGGGCCATGAGTCGGGATTGTGGCAACCGGGGCAGTGGTGATGGCATCCTGCACAGTAGACGGAGTTGCGAAAGCCGGGGCCGTCTACGGTGGTCTCTTCGATAATGTCGAGTATGCGTAGTGTCATAGGGAGGGAATACATAATAAAAGCCCCCCCCCCGCCTCTGGGCATCGGTGCCTCGAGGCATCCCTCTATGTGGGGGAGGCGGGGGTGGGGGTATAGGGGATGGATAGGATTACTTGCCGTGTACGATACGGTCGTTGAGCTCTGCGAGCTTGGCTGCGTTCCAGCGGTCGGTGGTACCTACGAGGTAACCTGTGATGCGCTGCAGGCGGTCGATGTTCTCGCTGCCGCACTTGGGGCACTTGGTCAGTTCCTTCTCGGCGTTCTCATAGCCGCAGTCCATGCAGCGGTTGCGGGTGTGGTTGACAGAGCCGTAGCCGATGTTGTTCTGGTCCATCATGTCCACGATGCGCATCACAGCCTCGGGGTTGTGGGTGGCGTCGCCATCGATCTCTACGTAGAAGATGTGGCCGCCGCGTGTCAGCTCGTGGTAGGGACCCTCGATCTCTGCCTTGTGGCGTGCCGTGCAGTGGTAGTAGACGGGCACGTGGTTGGAGTTGGTGTAGTAGTCGCGGTCGGTGATGCCTGGGATGATACCAAACTTCTTCTTGTCGCCCTTGGTGAAGCGGCCTGAGAGACCCTCGGCGGGAGTGGCCAGGATACTGTAGTTGTGCTGGTACTGCTCGCTGAAGTCGTTGGCGCGGTCACGCATGTAGGTGATGATGCGCAGACCGAGCTTCTGTGCCTCCTCGCTCTCGCCGTGGTGCTTGCCTACGAGGGCAATCAGGCACTCTGCCAGACCGATGAAACCTATACCGAGGGTACCCTGGTTGATGACAGACTCGATGGTGTCATTGGGACCGAGCTTCTCGCAGCCGTGCCACAGGGTGCTCATCAGGAGGGGGAACTGCTTGGCGAAGGCTGTCTTCTGGAACTGCATGCGGTCGTGGAGCTGGCGTGCTGTCACCTCCATCATGTGGTCGAGCTTGGCCAGGAAGGCATCGATGCGCTCCTCCTCATTCTTGATGTTCATGCACTCGAGGGCCAGACCCACGATGTTGATGGTAGAGAAACTGATGTTGCCACGGCCGATGCTGGTCTTGGGCCCGAAGCGGTTTTCATAGACGCGGGTACGGCAACCCATGGTGGCGCACTCCCATTCGTAGCGCTTGGGGTCGTCGATACACCACTTCTCATTCTGGTTGTAGGTGGCATCGAGATTGATGAAGTTGGGGAAGAAGCGACGTGCAGTCACCTGGCAGGCATACTTGTAGAGGTCGTAGTTGCGGTCGGTGGGCAGGTAGCTCACGCCACGCTTCTTCTTCCAGATCTGGATAGGGAAGATGGCAGTCTGGTTGTTGCCCACACCCTCGTAGGTGCTACGCAGCAACTCGCGGATGATGCAGCGACCCTCGGCTGAGGTGTCGGTGCCGTAGTTGATGCTCGAGAATACCACCTGATTGCCACCACGGCTGTGGATGGTGTTCATGTTGTGGATGAAGGCCTCCATAGCTTGGTGCACACGGCCCACGGTGTTGTTGATGGCGTGCTGCTTGAGGCGTGCCTTGCCCTCCAGACCTGTGAGGGGCACCTTGAGGTAGTCGTCGATGGGGGCCTCATAGAGATCCTGCAGGTCGCTGCCTGTGAGCTTCTCCAGTTCCTTCACCTCTTCTATATATGAGAGGCGCACGTAGGGAGCCAGATAGAAGTCAAAGGCGGGGATAGCCTGTCCGCCGTGCATCTCGTTCTGGGCTGTCTCCATTGAGATACATCCCATGATACTGGCGGTCTCGATGCGCTTGGCGGGGCGGCTCTCACCATGGCCCGCGCGGAATCCACCACTGAGGATATGGTCGAGGGGGTGCTGCACGCAGGTGAGCGACTTGGTGGGGTAGTAGTCCTTGTCGTGGATGTGGAGGAAATTGTTCTTCACGGCCTCGCGTGCCTCCTCGCTCAGCAGATAGTCGTCTACGAAGGGCTTGGTGGTCTCGCTGGCAAACTTCATCATCATACCCGCAGGTGTGTCGGCATTCATGTTGGCGTTCTCGCGGGTCACATCGTTGCTCTTGATGTTGATAATCTCGAGGAAGATGTCGCGCGTCTTGGCCTTGCGTGCCACGCTGCGTGCGTTACGATACTTGATGTAGCTCTTTGCGACGTCCTTGCGGGCACTCTTCATGAGTTCGTTCTCCACCATGTCCTGGATCTCCTCGACACTCATGCGCGACTTGCCCTTGAAGCTCACGCGCTCTGCAATGCTGTGGATGAGTGAGGCGTCCTCACCACCATCAGTGCTAAGCATAGCCTTGCGGATTGCTGACTCGATCTTGGCCTCGTTGAAGCCGACGATTCTTCCGTCTCTCTTTACTACAGTCTGTATCATGATAGTACTTTTTACCTTAGTATTAGTTAGTAATGTCAGTTGGGTGTTAGTCTCTCTTGATTTGTGACACAAAGGTACGACAAAGGATTCATTCTTCCAAATCTTTCTTGGCTAAAAATTGACCATTTCTGTCTACTGTGGTAAGTGTTCGTAAACAAAAGTTTCCCAAAACGGAAAGTTATAATACAGAAAACCAAGCAAATAGATTTTTTGGTGAGAGGAAAAGTTTTCCAAAAGGGAAATTTCTGCATTTCTGTAGTATGCTAAAAGGCCAGACCTACAGCGCTCGGCTGAGGTCTGGCCTGATATGCTTTCTTGTACCCTAAATGGGCTTAGAATGTCACGACATTCTGGTACTTGTCCACCAGCATGCCGTCCTTGGCCTGGAGGGTGAACTTAGTCTTCTGCTTAGCGCGGAAGTGGATGGTCACGAGGTCCATGTTGCCCTCGGCGTAGGGCTGCTCGCCGAGGTTGACGAAGGTGGGGTAGAGGGCCTTCTGACCATTGGTGTGCAGACGGTCGTAGGTCATGTTGTACATCTGTGAGATGTTCTTGTTGTCGATGCCTACATATTCATATACGTTGGCATCGTAGGGGATGCACAGACTCAGACCATTGACGCTCACGAGGTCCTTACCGCTGACGGTCACGTAGATGTCCTCGCCTGCTGCATACTGGCTCTTGTCGGCCTTGACGCTGACCTTACCGCTTACCTCTGCCACCTTGCGGCTGCTTACACCACTCTCGAGCTCGGTAGCCACGGCGCTGATGTCGTAGACGTCGATGAGGCCGTTCTGGTTGAGGTCGCCCTGCGAGATGTAGTCGAAGTCGCCGTCACCCTTGCGCAGACCGGTGTAGTTCATGTAAGAGGTGAGGTCGTTCTCGTCGATGCGCTTGTCCTTGTTGATATCGCCAGGGATGAACCACTCGCTGTCTGCCACGCGGAAGATATAGAACTGGTGGCCGCTGCCGAAGTTGCCTACGGCCTCCTTGACGCTGATGCGTACGTAGCGTGCAGTGGGCTGGCCCTCGAAGGTGATCTCCTTGGTATCGGCGCTGCGCTGCCAGTCATAGTCGCCGGCCTTGGTCCAGTTCTTGCGGTCCATGCTATACTCCACGCTTACCTTGGTGATGGTGCCGTTGGCTGCATCGGGGCGGGGAATGTACTGCATTTTGTCGAGCTTGTTGACGCTATAGAGATCTGCAATGATCTCAAAGGGAACGGCCTTCTTGCTCCATGCTGTATGCCAAATGCTGCTCTCGTCGAAGTCGAACATATTGCGTACGCTCTGGCCGGGCTGGTCCTCACAGGTGATGCTGGGACGGATGCCACGGATGGCAAACTCGAGAGGATCGCTCTTGGTGGTGCCGCTCACGCGGACCCAGGGGCTGGTGCCGTCTGCATTTACCGCGCGTACGTTCATTGTATATGATGTCTCGGGCACGAGACCGTCGATGGTGTACTGAGTCTGCTTGATGGTGCTATAGATTTGACCGTCGTACTCTATCTCATAGTAGTCTGCACCCTCTACGGCTGCCCATTTGGGAGTGAGGCTGTAGGCATCGTCGGGCTCGATGCTTGCAGCAGGAGCGCTCAGCTCGCCACGACTCTTGAGGTCGGGGTTGGCAAGTGACTGCTCGATGGCATCCATCTCGATGGTCACGGTGTGACGGGCGAGGTCTACCTTGCCATCCAGGATGATGGTGGTCTGCTGGATGTAGGGAGCCTTGCTGGCCTGCTCACCCAGATGCTGTGCCATGAAGGTAGGCTCAGTGGTTACAGAGACAGCAGTCTTTACCTTCTTGCCGTCCACCTTGGCTACAATCTTGCCGCTCTTGCTCACAGCGGGGACCACGAGGCTAACCACCTTGTTGGTCTCCTGGCCCTCGAAGGTACCCTTAGTGGGATTGATGGTCACAAGGAGCTTGCCCTTCTGGGTCAGTTCGCTCTCGATGAGAGTCTTGCTGTATGCACCAAAGAGGTAGGCGTTGGTCTTGGCATCATCGTCGTAGAGTGAGAATGACGACTTCTCGCCGGGTACGACGAAGAGTTTCAGCAGATCGTTGCGAAGCTTGTTGGGTGTGTTGTGTGCCTCGGTGATGGGCAGGATGGCGCCGCGCTTGATGAAGACGGGGAGCTTCCAGAGGGGGGAGGCGAAATCGTTGATGATGCGGCCACCCTCGTAGATCTTACCGTCGTAGGCGTCCATCCACTGTCCCTTGGGCAGGTAGATGCCGTTGCGGATGTCGTTGCCATCAGCGTCCATCTTGGTTTCCTGGTAGATGGGGGCGATGAGCATGGATGGACCATACATGAACTGATACTGGGTAGATGCACCGAGCAGGTAGGGGGTGTTGCTCTCGTCCTCGAGGAACATGGCGCGGATCATGGGCTTGCCGTCCACAGCCTCGTAGGCGATGCTGTAGGTGTAGGGCATCAGGATGCTCTTCAGCTTGAGGTAGTTGCGGTTGATGCTGGTGGCGGGCTCGCCTAGAGCTTGGGGATACTTGGGGTTAGAGCCCCATCCGTCCATGTTGAGCTGCATGGGTGAGAAGGTCTTCCACTGGAAGTCGCGTACGTTGACGGGTACGTTCTTGCCACCGAAGATACCATCCATATCGCTCGAGATGTTGGGCTGACCGCTCAGACCTGATCCGATATAGGTGGGGATGTGGAAACGGATATACTCCCACTCGCCGCCGGTCTGGTCACCGCTCCAGATACCTGCGTAGCGTTGTGTGCCTGCCCAGCCATCGAGCGAGATGATGAAGGGGCGGGCCTGATTGCCGTAGTAGGGCATTATCTGTGCCACATCTGCCACACCGTTGAGGCCGAATGAATAGCCGGCACCTACCCATGCCACGTCGGTCTTCAGCACGCGTACACCTGCGTCGCGAACCTCGCGAACGATGTCGCGCTGCAGCAGGGCCTCGATGCCCTCCTTGGGATGCAGGTCGCTCTGAGTCCAGAGTCCTATCTCTACACCCTTAGAGCGCGCATAGTCGCCAAACTGCTTGAGGTTCTCCACGTTGCCCTCCAAGGTCTCGGTCTGACCATAGCCAGCACCGTAGCCGTCGTTGGGGAGGAACCAACCGAGGGGCATGTCGTTGTCGAGATAGCGGTCGAGGGCTGCACGGGCAGAGAATTGATAGTTGTTCTTCTCGCCATTGAGGCTCTCCTTGATGCCGCCGTTGTCCTTCTGACTCTCGTTGTATCGCTTGCCGTCCTCGTAGGCCATGAAGCCATTCTCAGCGGGGGTCCAGTAGTCGCGGTTGTAGGCATTGAGGTGTCCCTCATAGAAGCCGAACTTAGGCAGCAGCACAGGATTACCTGTCAGCTGATAGAAGTCGTTGAGGAGGTTGACTGCACCCTCGTTGACCATCACGAAGTAGTCGAGGTAGGTGGTCTCGTGGGTCAGCACGGTCTTGGTGGGGTCTGTGGCACCAAAGTCGTAGTGGCCGGGGGCAAAGGTGTAGCCCATCACGCCGTAGCCAGCGGTGCTCCAATAGTAGGGACAGGGACTGGCCACACCGCCGTCCACCCAGTTGTTGGTATTTACGATGGCAATGACCTCGTTTTTGTGGCTGAAGCGGCCGTTCTGCACGCCGCCGCCATAGAAGTAGGCATCCTCTGCCTGACTCAGGGTCATGGTCACCTTACCCTTGCCGAATACGGTGGGCTCAGTCTGACGCACCACCTCGCGTCCGTTCTTCACTACGGTGAACTGACCGGTGGTGGCATCAATCTTCACCTGCATAGCCTTGGTGGTGACCATGCCGCTCATGGCGTCCACCTGGATGCTGACAGCCTTGCGGGGGTTGTCCACCAGGATTTGTGCCGCGGGATTGGCCTGAGGATCGCGGATGATGCCGCCCTCGGGGTCGTGGAATACGCGGAAGATGTTGCCTCCGTAGAAGTCGAAATAGATTTGCTGTCCGTTGCTGAGTGTCACCTGCACGGTGGTTTCATTCAGCTTCTGGATGCCGGTTGCCCATCCTGTCATAGCGACGAGAATAAGGGCAACGAGGGATGTAAATCTTCTCATAGTTATTATTTTAATCGATTAAAATTACTGTCTGCAAAGGTACGACTTTTTTTTGGGGTGGGGAGGATATATATATCGGTTTTTAATGGCTTTGCTAAATCTTTTCGGGTGTCTTTCTGATGCCTTAGAAGTGTTGTTCTATTGCTATTTTGTGGTGTGGGAATACTCATAAACGTAGCAGGCAGAAACAACAAAAATGCCCCTCCCCAAGGTGGGGAAGGGCAAATATATAATAATGTGTGGACTGACGTATTAGCCAAGGAAGCTGAGCAGGATACCTGCTGCCACGGCGCTACCAATCACACCGGCCACGTTGGGGCCCATGGCGTGCATCAAGAGGAAGTTGCGCTTGTCGGCCTCCTGACCCACGGTCTGGCTTACGCGAGCGGCCATAGGTACGGCGCTCACACCTGCACTACCGATGAGGGGATTAATCTTCTTCTTGAGGAAGAGGTTCATAATCTTGGCCATGATAAGACCTGAAGCCGAACCGATGCCGAAGGCTACGATACCTACGCAGAGGATACCGAGGGTCTGCCAGTTCATGAATGAGGTGGCTGTAGCGGTGGCACCTACGGTCAGACCGAGGCAAATCACCACGATGTTGTTCAGCTCATTCTGTGCAGCCTTGCTCAGACGCTCTACGACACCGCTCTCCTTCATCAGGTTACCCAGCATCAGACAGCCGATGAGAGTGGCTGCTGAGGGCACTACGAGTGATACGATGATGGCTACCACGATGGGGAAGATAATCTTCTCCTTCTTGCTCACGGTGCGCAGCTGCTCCATGCGAATCATACGCTCCTTCTTGGTGGTGAGGAGGCGCATGATGGGGGGCTGGATTACAGGCACAAGAGCCATGTAGCTATAAGCTGCAACGGCGATGGGGCCAAGCAACTCGGGAGCCAGCTTAGAGGTGAGGAAGATAGCTGTGGGGCCGTCTGCACCACCGATGATACCGATAGATGCTGCCTGCTCGGGGGTGAAACCGAAGATGGGCAGGTCGATCTGTGTCACGAGGAAGGTGGCGAAGATACCAATCTGTGCAGCTGCACCGAGCAGGAGGCTCTTGGGATTGGCAATCAGGGGACCGAAATCGGTCATGGCGCCCACACCGAGGAAGATGAGGCAGGGGTAGATACCTGCCTTGACGCCGATGTAGAGGATGTCGAGCAGACCACCGTGGGCCATGATGTGGCCGTAGCTGTGGTAGTAGGGGCTCTCGGGATTGAGGAACTCATTGTTCCACATCTCTGAGTCGAACATGCCTGCACCGGGGAGGTTGGTCAGGATCATACCGAAGGCGATGGGCAGCAGGAGCAGTGGCTCATACTCCTTCTTGATGGCCAGGTAGAGGAGGAAGCAGCCGATGAGGAGCATCACGCCGTTCTTCCATCCCTCGCCCACGAAGAAGTTGACGAAGCCCATCTCGCCAAGGAACTTGCCCACACCCTCAGTCACGCTGTGTTCCGCTGCCATTGCGGGGCAGGCCACGAGCATCAGAAGGGCGAGCAATCCGAAGATTTTGATACTATTTTTCATTTTGTCTGGATACGCTTTAGAGGTTTATGCCAATTCGATAAGTGCCTCGTCGCTCTGCACCTGGGCACCCTGCTGCACGAGGATGGCCTTCACGGTGCCGTCGCACTCAGCGGTGATGTCGTTGGCCATCTTCATAGCCTCGAGCACGAGCACGGTGTCGCCAGCCTTGACGGCCTGACCCACCTTGACGTTGATGCTGGTGATGGTGCCGGGGAGGGGAGAACTGATGACGCTGGCACCAGCTGCGGGCTTAGCAGCAGGAGCGGGTGCGGGAGCTGCCTTGGGTGCGGGTGCGGGTGCAGCTGCGGGAGCACCCTCTGCGTTGATCACCACGAGGGCATCGCCCTGGTTGACGCTCTGGCCTACCGAGCAGCTCACGCTGGCTACGGTGCCATCACACTCAGCGGTGATGTCGTTGGCCATCTTCATAGCCTCCATGACTACGAGCACGTCGCCCTTCTTCACTTTCTGACCGGCGCTTACTACCACCTGAGTGATGGTGCCGGGGAGGGGAGCCTGTACGGTCTGCGAACCACCTGCTACGGGAGCTGCAGCGGGAGCAGCTACTACGGCAGGACTCGATACGGCCTTGGGAGCAGCAGCCTCGGGCATCTCTACCTCATAAGCTGTGCCATTGACGGTAACCTGCAGTGTGCCGTTCTCCTGCTCCACTACGCTGGTAGCATAGTCCTTACCGTTTATCTTAAACTTGAAATCTTTCATCGTTGTTTATGTCTGTACGTTATGTTGTTTGGGGTGATGAGTAAGGTCGCGCCTTAGAGAGTCTCGTTGAGCTCGGCGTGCCATGCGGGATGATCCTCGCGATGGATGGTCAGGATACCACTCTCCTCATCGTGTGCATTGTTGAAATAGAGGTAGAGAGCTGCTGCGATGGCTGCCTTCTCGTCCTCGCTGGCATTGGCTACGGGCTGTGCCTTGACGGGCTCAGCAGTCTTGGCAGCAGCCTTGGGAGCCACCTTGTTGGTGGTAGAGGCTATGATGCTGAAGATCTGCAGTACCAGTACGAGGGTGAGGAGGATGGCGAAAACTACGCCTACGCTGACGCCAGCCAGCATCCAGGTTTCACCCCAATTTACTGTGAGGAATAACATAATTATAGTCTTTATGGTTTTTAGGTGTCGAGGTATGGGCTATGTGAGGATGCGGTTATCATTCGGATTTTCCTTGGATACGCCTTTCGCCTCAATAGTGCCCAGACCTGACTGCCTAATGAATTGTTAGAGAGGAATGTTGCCGTGCTTGCGAGCGGGGTTGGTGAGACGCTTGTTCTCGAGCTGGGCCAGTGCGCGGATCACGCGGAAACGGGTGTTGCGAGGCTCGATAACGTCGTCGATATAACCATACTTGGCTGCGTTGTAGGGGTTGGCGAAGAGGTTCTCGTACTCCTCCTCCTTCTCCTTGATGAATGCCTTAGCCTCCTCGACCTTACCCTCGGTCTTGAGGGCCTTGGCCTCCTTGGCATAGAGTACAGAGGCAGCACCTGCAGCACCCATTACGGCGATCTCAGCTGAAGGCCAAGCGTAGTTCATGTCACCACGCAGCTGCTTACAGCTCATCACGATGTGGCTACCACCGTATGACTTACGCAGGGTAACGGTGATCTTGGGCACTGTGCACTCGCCGTAGGCGTAGAGCAACTTGGCACCGTGGAGGATCACGGCGTTGTACTCCTGGCCGGTACCGGGGAGGAATCCGGGTACGTCAACGAGGGTGACGAGAGGAATGTTGAAGGCGTCGCAGAAGCGTACGAAGCGAGCTGCCTTGCGGCTGGCGTTGCAATCGAGCACACCTGCCATTACTTTGGGCTGGTTGGCCACGATACCTACGCTCTGACCGTTGAAGCGGGCGAAACCTACGATGATGTTCTTAGCGTAGTTGGGCTGTACCTCCATGAACTCGCCGTTGTCTACGATAGCGGCAATGACGTCGTACATGTTGTAAGGCATGTTGGGGTTCTCGGGGATGATCTCGTTGAGGCTGTCCTCCATACGGTTGATGGGGTCGGTGCACTCTACGCGGGGAGCCTTCTCGAGGTTGTTCTGGGGGATGTAGCTAAGCAGCATCTTGATCATTGCCATAGCTTCCTCCTCGGTCTTGGCGGTGAAGTGGGTCACACCACTCTTAGATGAGTGTACACTGGCACCACCGAGCTGCTCCTGGGTAACGTCCTCACCGAGTACTGTCTTCACAACGGCGGGACCGGTGAGGAACATGTATGAGGTGTTCTCCATCATCAGGGTGAAGTCGGTCAGCGCGGGGCTGTATACGGCACCACCTGCGCAGGGGCCCATGATAGCTGAGATCTGAGGGATAACACCCGATGCCATGATGTTGCGCTGGAAGATCTCCGAGTAGCCAGCCAGAGCGTTGATACCCTCCTGGAGGCGAGCACCACCTGAATCGTTGAGACCGATAACGGGTGCACCTACCTTCATGGCGATGTCCATGACCTTGCAGATCTTGCTTGCCAGCATCTCTGAGAGTGAACCAGCGCTAACGGTGAAGTCCTGAGCGAATACATACACGAGGCGACCATTGATAGTACCGCAACCGGTCACAACGCCATCGCCAAGGAAGTGCTTCTTTTCCATACCGAAGTTTGTGCAACGGTGCTCTACGAACATGTCCATTTCCTCGAAGCTACCCTCGTCGAGCAACATAGCGATGCGCTCGCGGGCTGTGTACTTGCCCTTAGCGTGCTGCTTCTCAATAGCCTTCTCGCCACCACCCAGACGGGCCTTGGCACGGAGTTCAATCAACCCCTGAATCTTTTCTCTTTGAGTACTCATTTTTGTTTGTTAATGAAAAATTATAGTTGTTTTGTCTTTGTCTTTCTGTCATGTGTGGGGGGTGCACATCGCTTCTATTCGCACTAATATTGCACACTTTGCCCTATTCGAGTGCAAAGGTAGTATATTTTATTGGTATAACGGGTAGAACGGATAGCGAAATTGCCACAGACCCATTGAAATTAGGTTCGCTGAGTTTGCAAATTGGGAGTTTAGCTGTTAGTATAACAACGGAACAAACGGAATTTTTATTTAATACGAAGGTTTAGCTCGACGAAGTCAACGAGCATGAATTACATGATTTAATTTAAGTTTCGGGAGTTAGGAACTCCCGAAACTTAAATTCTTTACTCTGAACCATTGCCCGGAATCCTGCGAGAAAACATGGGTTTTTGAGTTAGTGGGTAACTCTATTATAGTTAGTGGGTAACTCCAATAGAGTTAGTGGGTAACTCCAAATGAGTTAGTTTTTAAGTCCTATATACTCATTATTCCAAGTCTCTCCATTCTAACGAATCTGACGAGCTTGCTCATATATGCGAATTATACAAATACAAAATGGTGAGTTAGGAACTCCCGAAACTTAAATTATCCGAGTTTTTCAACGATTTATACTATCTATCTCATACAACCCTATTATGAG
>CALZKW010000085.1 GCA_945788095.1 uncultured Prevotellaceae bacterium
ATGGGACTTACTTCACTAAGACACTCTGCTTGACGGAGAAGCACCTTGCAGTCAAGCCACTTTTCGACTTATCTTACAGCAAATCTTAATTTGGGTGACGCATTGACGAAGTCAGGATTTGCTGGCAAATATAAACGTAGCGGATACGAAGTAAAAGGCCGGGAAATTTGTGAGTGGTTGTGTTTTGTTGTTCCTTTATGAAGTATTTGGGTTGTGCGTCAGTGGTCGATAGATTGTGTATGCATTAAAAATGAAACTCCTCCATCCCCTGGTGGGAGGGGATGGAGGAGGGTATGAAGGGGGGGGTAGTGGTGGGCTACTTCTTGTGTCTGTTGGCTCTGCGGGCACGGATGTCGGCCTTCTTTTTGGCGGCACCTGAGCCGTGAGCACCGGTGATGTATTGCTTCTTCTTTGCCTTGGTTTTTACCTTCTCGGGCTCAGGGCGCTTTTCGCGCTTGGGGCCTCCCTTGAAGGTGATGCCACCCATGATGACGGCATCTATGTCGTCGCCTGCGAAATTTGCCATAGGAGGGTGGAATTAATGATGGAAGAGGCGCACGCCAGTGAAGGTCATGGCGATGCCATACTTGTCGCAGGTCATAATGACATGGTCGTCGCGCACGCTACCGCCAGCCTGGGCGATATACTCTACGCCGCTCTTGTGAGCACGCTCCACGTTGTCGCCGAAGGGGAAGAATGCGTCGCTGCCGAGGCATACGCCGGTGTTCTTGGCTATCCACTCCTGCTTCTCCTCGGCTGTGAGGGGGGCGGGCTGCTCGGTAAAGAACTTCTGCCACTCGCCATCCTTGAGCACATCCATATATTCCTCGCCAATGTAGAGGTCAATGGTGTTGTCGCGATCAGCACGACGGATGCCGGGCACGAAGGGGAGTGACATTACCTTGGGGTGCTGACGCAGCCACCAGATGTCGGCCTTGTTGCCGGCCAGGCGTGTGCAGTGGATGCGGCTCTGCTGTCCGGCACCGATACCGATGGCCTGTCCGCCCTTCACATAGCATACGCTGTTGCTTTGGGTGTACTTGAGGGTGATGAGTGCGATGATGAGGTCGCGGCGTGCCTCCTCGGGGAACTCCTTGTTGGCTGTGGGGATATTCTCGAAGAGTGCAGGGTCGTCGAGGCGGACCTCGTTGCGTCCCTGCTCAAAGGTGACGCCGAAGACCTGTTTGCGCTCGATGGGTTCGGGACGGTAGTTGGGGTCGATCTGGATGACGTTGTAGGTGCCCTTGCGCTTATCGCGGAGTATCTGGAGAGCCTCCTCGGTGTAGCCGGGAGCGATGACGCCATCGCTCACCTCACGCTTGATGAGAGTGGCAGTGGCCTCGTCGCAGATGTCGCTCAGAGCAATGAAGTCGCCGTAGCTGCTCATGCGGTCAGCGCCACGAGCACGGGCATAGGCACATGCGATGGGCGAGAGAGGGATCTTGACATCGTCCACGAAGTAGATGTGGGCCAGGGTGTCGTCGAGGGGTAGGCCTACGGCAGCACCGGCGGGGGAGACGTGCTTGAAGCTGGCTGCTGCAGGCAGACCTGTGGCCTCCTTGAGTTCCTTGACCAGCTGCCAGCTGTTGAGTGCGTCGAGGAAGTTGATGTAGCCAGGGCGTCCGTTGAGTACTTCGATGGGTAACTCGCCGTTCTCCATATAGATGCGAGAAGGCTTCTGGTTGGGATTACATCCGTACTTGAGCTGTAATTCGTTCATTGCTTGTATGGTTACTTGATTTATTGAATCAAAAAAACAAAAAAGATGAAGAGCACATTGCTCCTCATCCTCTTGTGCTCAGTGTGTGGTGTTGTTCTCTTGGCTCCCTCCCTTAAGGGAAGGCGGGGGAAGAGCCTTAGTGGAGCTGGAGGGGATTGAACCCTCGTCCAAACAGGGAAACCCTGTGCTTTCTACACGCTTATTCCGGCCTTCGGTTTTCGAGCATTGGCAAGACCCGGACCACCAACCAATGCCTTAGCCTCAAGAGTTTCATCGCAGCTGCGAGGCAAGGCTGCGACTATTCCCGAATTTCCAGCACCGCTTTACCAGACGCTTCGGAACAAGAGCTTCTGAGCGATGTCTCGTCTCAGCACCTGGTGCCGAGATTAGGCCAGTAAACTACTGTACTTCGTTTAGGCAGCGAGAGCGTAAGTATTTTCGCCAATTAATTTTTGAAAGTCAGGGATTATAGAGAGCGGCCTTCAACTCTCTGCGTGCTTACACAACATTCCATCCTGCTGTCAAATCCAGTCAGCCCCAGATGGTAGCCTCCTCGTGTGGGGCTCGCTTGCCCCCAGGTAGGCTAATGTTGGCCGCAAAGGTACATATTATAGTCGGATTATCCAAATGTATTGCAAATTTATTTGTTCGCGACCCTCCTGGAGGGGCACTTTAGGAGGCAATGTTTGCGGTGTCCGAAAAAATGGTGTTACTTTGCAATAATTTAGCGGTTTTTGCGTTATTTTACTAAAGCAATAATTCCAAAGGATGCTGACAGACATGATGATAGAGACAGAAATCAAGGACGGAATGTCATGGATGGAGCGTGCGTTGAAGCGTACGTTTGATGTCGTCGTGGCCTTTTTTGCCCTTGTGGTGCTCTCTCCGGTCTTGTTGGTTATTTCCATTGTGCTCAAGCGAGAGGGTGGTGGACCTGTGCTCTTCCGCCAGGAGCGTGTGGGCTACGGTGGCCGCCCCTTTATGATACTCAAGTTTCGCACCATGGTGAGCGACAGCGAGGAGGAGGGTGTGCCCCTGCTGGCTCATGAGGGCGACAAGCGACTCACCCCCGTGGGGCGCTATCTGAGGGAGCGCCACTTCGACGAACTGCCCCAGCTGTGGAACGTGCTGGTGGGCGAGATGTCGTTTGTGGGTCCGCGCCCCGAACGTCAGTACTTCATTGATCAGATTATGGTTCATAATCCCGACTACAAGTACATCTATATGATGCGCCCCGGCACCACCTCGATGGCCACGCTCTATAACGGCTACACGGACACGATGGAGAAGATGCTCATACGCTTGCAGATGGACCTGGACTATCTGCAGAAGCGTAGCCTTTGGCTTGATCTGAAGATAATGCTTACCACCATACAGTTTATCCTCAATGGCAAGAAATTCTAAAAACATGCGACATACTATGATGCGACGTATCGCTCTCACATTAGTGCTCTTTATGAGCGCCTTTTGTGCTTTTTCACAATCTATGAGTGACGACCAGGTGATCAAATACGTGCTCGATGAGCAAGCCAAGGGTACCAACCAGGCTACGATAATGACCAACCTGATGAAGAAGGGTGTCAACCTCGATCAGGTGCGCCGAATACGCAAGAAGTATCAGGCTGAGCAGAACCAGCTCGGCGCTGAAGACCTGACCGACAAGGACAAGGGGGCCAGCCGTCTGCGCACCCCCGAGCAGAAGACTCAGGAGAAGAAGCAGAAGAAGGACAACTACATGGTGGCCTCAAAGAAGGAGGAGGATGAACTCAAGACCGACCGCGGCACCCAGGAAGAGGCCATGATGGAGGAACTCGATGAGTTTACCACCCTTGCCACCAAGGCCAATACCCTGCCCAAGGCCACGGAGAACGATGTATTCGGTCGTAACATATTTAGCAATGAAAATCTCTCCTTTCAGCCCAATATGAACATGGCCACACCCCAGAACTACCGCCTCGGCGCTGGCGATAAGGTCATCATCGACGTGTGGGGAGCCTCGCAGGCCAACTACCAGGAGACCATCTCGCCCGATGGCACCATCGTGCTCAGTAAGGTGGGTGTTATCAAGTTGGCCGGTCTGAGCGTCAAGCAGGCCGAGGAGAAGATCAAGAGTAGTCTGAGTCGATTCTATACTGATTGCAACTACAATATTTCTGTGGGCGATATGCGCAGCATCACCGTGCAGGTGATTGGTGAGGTTAATGTGCCCGGCACATATACTGTGAGCAGTCTCTCCACAGCCTTCAATGCCCTCTATATGGCTGGCGGTATCAACGAGATAGGTACGCTGCGCGACATCCGTGTGTACAGAGGAGACCGTTCGGTGGCTACCATCGACGTCTATGACCTGCTGCTCAATGGCAACACCTCGGGCGATGTGCGTCTGCAGGACGGCGACGTGATCAAGGTGGGTCCCTACGAGGGACTGGTCTGCATGCGAGGCAAGGTGAAGCGCCCCATGTATTATGAGGTGAGAGCCAACGAGAGTCTGCAGCAGGTGGTCAAGTATGCCGGAGGATTCACCGGCGATGCACGTACCAAAAATATTCGCGTGACGCGCAAGGCAGGCGACCAGTGGAGCATCCACACTATCGACGAGTTTGAGATGAGTAACTTCCGCATGAAGGATGCTGACTCGGTGTTTGTGGACAGTACGCTGGCTAAGTTCTCTAATATGGTGGAGATACGCGGAGCTGCACGCCATCCCGGTATGTATCAGTTGGGCCGCGACATACAGACCGTGAAGGACCTCATCGAGGCCGCCAACGGACTGACCGAGGACGCCTACCGCACACGTGCCGTGATGCACCGCATGAAGGCCGATGAGACCCTCGAGATGGTGAGCGTAGACCTCGACAACATCATGATGGGCCGCGCTGCCGACATCCCCCTGAAGAAGAATGACGTGCTCTTCATACCCAGCACACGTACCATGCAGGGCGAACAGACCTTCAAGGTGTCGGGCGAGGTGACCTATCCTGGCACCTATCAGTATGCCGACAATACCACGCTGAGCGATATTATCCTCCAGGCTGGAGGTCTGACCAGTGCAGCCTCGTCGGCCAACATACAGGTGTTCCGCCGTATCCGCGATGCCAAGGCCAAGAGCAAGCAGATGGAGACAGCCGAAATCCTTCACTTTGAGCTCGACGAGAACCTCCGGGTGGTGGGCGATACGACGGTCTATCTCATGCCCTTCGACCAGATTGTGGTGCGTCGCAGTCCGGTGTATGGTGAGCAGAAGAATATCTCCGTGACCGGTTGTGTCAACTTCGAGGGCACCTATGCCATGACCAACCTCAACTACCGCCTCTCAGACCTCATCCAGGCAGCAGGCGGACTGAGCCAGCTGGCATACGCCAAGGGAGCACGCCTCAACCGCAAGATGACCAAGGAGGAGCGTGATGCACGCGAGAAGGCCCTCCACAAGGCACAGATAGAGCTCTATGAGCAGGCTCAGCAGAGCAATGACAAGAACTTTAATATGGCAGAGGCCGACTCATTGCTCGAGCTCAAACTCAACCTCGGCGATATTTATCCCGTGGCTATCAATCTCGAGGCTGCCATGAAGAATCCCGGTGGCAAGGACGACCTCATACTGAGAGAGAACGACGAGCTGGTGGTGCCCCAGTTTAGCAGCACTGTCAAGATCAGCGGCGAGGTGATGTATCCCATCTCGATGAACTACGTGGACGACAAGGGCATCAACTACTACCTGCGTCATGCCGGAGGTACGAGCGACAGAGCCAGCAAGAAGCGCATCTACGTCATTTATATGAATGGCGCCGTGCAGAAGGTGGGGAAGCGCAAGACCAAGAAGTTTATCGAACCCGGATGCGAGATTGTGGTGCCCAGCAAGCCCAACCGCAAGAAAATGTCGACAGCCGAGGTGATGGCTCTCGGTACGAGCAGCGCCAGTGTGGCAGCCGTAATCGCCTCAATCGTCAATGCTATCAAGAAATAAATAGTTAGGGGTTAGGTTTTTAGGTGAAGCCCTACAACCTCAAAAGGCTGAAGGCTGCCCTACAACCTAAAACCTCAAAACCTCAAGACCTCAAACCGATATGACAGACAAGAATAACATACTCGACGAGAATAGCAAGGCAGAGGTAACCCCCGCCAACACTGAGGAACTCGACCTCATACTGCCTGAGGAGCCCGTGGCAGACACCGAGGCGCCCAAGACCACGGATGCCCCCAAGCCCACCGAAGCCCCCAAGGCTACGGAGGCTGCAGAGGCAGGCGTGATAGACCTGGGCCGCATCATCAGGACGCTGTGGCGCCGGAAGTGGGTGTTTGGTATCGTGCTGCCCATTGTGGCAGTCCTATCCATCGTGTGGATATTTCCTGAGCCCCGCTACTACAAGGCAGCGGTTTCTATGGCCCCCGAGACTGGTTCGGAGATGGACCTCGGCGGCATATCGAGTCTGGCATCCAGCTTCGGTCTCAACCTCGGTGGCGACCAGGCCGACGCCATCTATCCCATGCTCTATCCCGAACTCTTCGAGAGCAACGAGTTTATCGTTAGCCTCTTTGGCATACAGGTGACGACTGATGACAAGAAACTCAGTTGCAACTACTACACCTACATGAAGAAGCACCAGAAGAAGAACGAACTGACGTGGCCCGTGAAGCAGTACTTCATGAAACTCAAGAAGAAGTATTTCCCCGAGCCCGAACCACAGGGCAACGGAAGTTTTGCGAGCGGTGACATCGATCCCTTCCGTCTCTCGTACAAAGACTTCATGCTGGTGGAGAAGATCAAATCGAAGATCAAGTGTACGGTGGATAAGAAGACCAATGTCATCACCATCAACGTGACCGACCAGGACCGCCTTATCTGTGCCACTCTGGCCGACTCATTGCGCTGCCGTCTGCAGGACTTCATCACCGACTACCGTACGAGCAAGGTGCGCACCGACTATGAATACTACAAGGAGTTGCTCGACTCGGCCGAGGTGGAGTACAACAAGTCGGTGGAGGCCTACGCCAAATACTGCGATGCCCACCAGGACGTCATCCTGCAGGCCTATATCAGTGAGCGCGACAATCTGGAGAACGACATGCAGACCAAGTATCAGACGGCACTCGGTCTGAAGACACAGGTGGAGGCAGCCCGTGTCAAGGTGCAGGCCCGCACCCCCGTCTTCACCACCCTCAAGACGGCCACCGTGCCCGTCAAGCCAGCCGGCCCCAAGCGTATGCTCTTTGTGGCCGCCATGGTGATCCTCGCCACCATCGTCACCTCTGGGTGGGTGCTGGCCAAGGAGAAATTCTAATCCCCCCTGAATGAGAGTCATTCCCGCAGCATGTTTGTAGTAGCCACCATATTATATCTTCTGTCGTTCGCCCTCTGCTTCATCGAGGACCGTCTGCCTCGTGCTGTCAGGGTGTCTGCCCTGCTACTCATGGCCATGGTCATGATCGGAATGTCTACTCTCAAGGACATCGACACCACGGCCGATGCCCTCACCTACGTGGAATACTTCACCAACAACGATGACCCCCTCATCGAGCTCATGACGGAGCCCACCTTCATCTACCTCTCTCGTCTGCTCATTGCCCTTGGGCTGGGCATCGAGGTGCTCTTCTTCATCTATGCCGTCGTGGCCATCCCCAACAAGCTCGCGGTCATCACCCGCCTCACTCCCTTTGCCTTCACGGCCATGCTCATCTATGTGCCCGCCTATTATCTGCTGCAGGATGTCATCCAGATACGTGCCGGTGCCGCAACCTCCTTTCTCCTGGTGAGCCTCTATCTGAGCTGCGAGAAGCGGCATTTCTGGGCCTCTCTGGCCTTTCTCGCTGCTATCTTGTGCCACTATTCGGCCATCGTCTATTTCCCTGTCTTGATATGGGCCAACAGGTCCCTCTCCCTCCCTCTCCGCCTTGTGCTGGGCAGCCTTGTGCCCATAGGCTTTGCCCTCTACTTCATGGGCATGGATCTACTCTCCTTCCTGCCCTCGTCTCTTACAGAGGGCAAGCTCGACTTCTACAAGGAGTCTGCCGAGACAGGCGATGGCTGGAGCAGCTACACCGAGCCCCACAAGAAGATCTACCTGCTGGCCAAGTGTGCCTTGCTGCTCATCTGCCTGCTCTTCTATGGCACGATATCAGAGCGCAACAAGTATGTCCCCTCCTGCCTGCTCATGCTTGCTGCCAGCATCTTCGTCAGCATCACCATGGCCCGTATCCCCGTCATTGCGGGTCGCGTCGGCGACCTCTATGGCATCACGGATGCAGTCAGCTTCACCTTCTGCCTCTATTTCATACGTCCTGCATGGCTTGTGCGCGTTGGCATTGCCCTGCTGGGGCTGTGGGTGATGTGGTTGTACTACAACACCGGCTCCTTCGTCGTGTAAGTGTCCCCATACTCTCCTCCCTCATCAGACTATGTCGCAGAGCCTCACCAAGAATTTTCTCTACAGCAGCATACTGACGGTGTCCAACTATCTCTTCCCCCTCATCGTCTTTCCCTATGTGTCGCGCGTCCTGGGCGTCGACCGCATCGGCGTGTGCAATTTCGTCGACAGCATTGTCAACTACTTCATGCTCTTCTCCATGATGGGCATCTCCATCATCGGCATCCGTGAGATAGCATCGCGCAAGGGGGACAAGGAGGCCATGAGTCGTGCCTTCTTCTCGCTCATCGCGCTCAATGGGTTCTTTACGTTCATTGCTGCTGTGGCCCTCCTTGTGGCTACCCACATGGTGCCGGCACTCCAACCCTACCGTGAGTTGCTCCATGTGAGTCTCTTCAAACTTATCGGCAACTTCCTGCTCATCGAGTGGTTCTTCAAGGGGCTTGAGGACTTCCGCTACATCACCCAGCGCACCATCCTGGTCAAACTGGTCTATGTGGCCGCCGTCTTTCTGCTGGTCAGGGAGCAGAGCGACTACTTCATATATTATGTGCTGACGGTGATGATGGTCTTTGTCAATGCCATTTTCAATATCTTTCATGCCCGCAAGCGCCTCTGTTTCGACCGATATCGCCCCCGCGTGGGCCGCTATGTGCGCCCCTTCTTCTTTGTGGGGTCCTATCTGCTCATCACGAGTATGTATACCAGCTTCAATGTCATGTACCTCGGTTTTGCATGCGGCGACACAGAGGTGGGCTACTACACCACCTCCACCAAGCTCTACGCCATCATCCTTTCGCTCTACACCGCCTTCACAGGTGTGATGATACCTCGCATGAGTGCCCTCATCGCAGAGGGTCGCAAGGAGGAGTTCCGCACCTTGATAGGCAAGTCGATGGGCATCCTCGTCACCCTCTCCGTGCCTTTGATTATGCTCACGGTGCTCTTTGCCCCTCAGATTATCATGCTGCTGGCGGGCCGGGGCTACGAGGGCGCCTTTATGCCCACACGCATTGTCATGCCCCTGCTTTTCATCATCGGTTACGAGCAGATACTCGTCATCCAGACCATGATGCCTGCCCATTGCGATAAGATAGTGTTTCGCAACGCCATCGTGGGTGCCATGGTCAGCCTTGCCATCAATCTCACCCTCGTCTCGCGCTTGGGGGCCACGGGTTCGGCTATCGTGTGGCTTGCCTCCGAGTCCACTGTGTTTCTGCTCTCTCAGTGGTATGTGAGTCGTCATTTCCACATCCATTTCCCCTTGCGCCAGTTGCTGCGCCATGTGGTGGCTTATCTGCCCCTGGTCGCTGTGCTTGTGACTATCTACGTGGGGTGGGGCCAATCCCTTGTGGGCCTCCTGGTGGCAGCTCCCCTCACGGCTCTCTATTTTATCGTTATACAAATTAGCTATCTCCGCAACGAGATACTGATGAATATGCTCAACAAGATACGCAAGAAACTATGACATACGCCCTGTTTATCATCGCCCTTGTGCTCCTCTATCTCAAGTGGATCATCTTCGCCATCCTCTGCCTGCCCCTCAGGATGTGGATAGCGCGTCGCCCCGTGGGTGAGGTCGGACTGCCTCCCGCGGACAGCAGCCATGCAGCCACCTCCCAGCCACCCGCCAGGGGCGAGGGTGGGGTAGTGCGTGCCATCAAGGACAGGACTGCCCTCTTTCTACTTTCCTACTATCGCTACTCCATCCACCAGGTGGGGCAGATACCCTCACACCACCTGCGCCGCCTGCTCTATCGCCGTGTGTATGGCATCAGAATGGCCCCATATAGTGTGGTCTACCATGGTGCGGAGATACGCGGGTCGTGGAATCTGAGCATCGGTCGCGGGTCCGTCATCGGCGACCATGCCCTGCTCGATGCGCGCCGTGTGGGCATCCGTATCGGCGATAATGTCAACATCGGTTCGCATGTGTCGCTCTACACCGGTCAGCACAACTACAATGATCCCTACTTCCGCCCCACGGCCGACAATGTGGGCCCCATCACCATCGGCAACCGCGCATGGATAGGTCCCAACGTCGTCATCCTCCACGGCGTCTCCATTGGCGAGGGCGCTGTCGTGGCAGCCGGTGCGGTGGTCACCCGCGACGTGCCTCCCTTCACCCTCGTGGGTGGCATCCCCGCCAAGCAGATAGGAGAGCGCACTCATGACCTGCGCTACGAATTCCGTGAGAAGGGCAGACTGATGTTTTATTGATAAACCTTACGTCCTCAAAACCTCACAAAGACATGAATCCATTCCGCACATTGTGGCAGCAGCGAGGCTATCTGCCCTGGATATTCCATACTCTCTACTTCAATTTCCACTACCTGCCCTGGCGCCAGGCCGTGCGACTGCCTATATGGGTCAGGAGGATCAAGATGGTGGCCACCCGAGGACGCATCATCATCGATGCAGCCACTGTTCGCCCCGGCATGATACAGCTGGGTCGCCACATGGTGTCCATCTATCCCGACACGGGCATCATCTGGGACCAGCATGGCGGCGAGGTGGTCTTCCACGGCGAGTGCAACATCGGTTCGGGGGCGGCCGTATCCTTTGGCCGCAACACCCACGTGGAGTTTGGTCACCATTTCGTGGCCTCGGCCCAGTGGCGCTGTGTGTCATACCGCGGCATTGAGTTTGGCGAGAACACCCGCTTCGGATGGAACAACCTCGTGATGGATACCAACCTGCACCGCCTCTACGACCGCGACAAGAAGGCCTTCAAGAAGGCCAGCGGACGGATAGTGATTGGAGCTCACAATTGGTTTGCCACCGACTGCCGCGTGCTCCACAGCACGGTGACGCCTCCCCGATGCATCTTCGCTGCAGGCACCACCGTCACCCCACGCACTCCCATGGAGTCGTATTGCGTCTCAGGCGGCAGTCCCGCTCGCATCCTCACTCGCAATGTGGAGCGCATCTATGGGCAGGACTCTGACGGGGAATGATTCCCGCCACTCAGGCCTGGGGCATGTATTAAACCGAATATCCCACGACACACATGATTACCCGATACTTCTTCCCACGATGGACCTTAGCCGCGCTGTTCATCGCCCTGCTCACACTGGCAGGATGCAGCGACGGCACCGAAGCGCGTTTTCCTGCCCTTCCCAATCCCTCCTTCCCTCAGCGCACAGACTCTCTGCGCGTCTTGGCCCTGGGCAATAGTTTCACCGACGATGCCTTGGCTCTCATGCCCATATTGGTCGACTCTGCCCACCTCAACCGTAGCCGCATGTGCTTCTATGCCGCAGTGAAGGGGTCTGCCAGCATCGACTATTGGATGCAGACCATCACGGCCAACGACAGTCTCGTCTTGAGCTGCTATCTTGCCGGTGCCCGCATGCAGGCTCGAGGTCCTCTGCAGCGCATACTGGCCCAGCCCTGGGATGTCATAGTGGTGCAGCAGGCCAGCGACCTGTCCTATCGTTGGGCCACCTACGCCCAGTTCTCTGCCTACATCCACACCATCCGTGCCCTTTGTCCTAATCCCCGTCTCAGCATCCTCTTTCAGCAGGTGTGGAGCCACAACCGCGACGAGGACCCCATGGTGTATCGCGGCAATGTGGTCTGCAGTCAAAATGTGGGGCATATGATAGGCGCCCATCACATCATCCCCACGGGCATGGCCATACAGTATGCCCGCGCCACTCATCTCTGCGACGACCGGTATCTGACGCGTGATGGCTGGCACCTCAATCTCGGCATAGGACGCTACATTGCCACCGCCACATGGTATGAGCGTATCATCCGTCCCGTCTTCGGTCAACCGCTGCCCGCGCTCACCGCACTCCCCGACGGACACTACACCGAGGCCGACATCATCACCGCTAATGACTGCGTGCAGCGAGCCTGCACTACAGCCCTGTAGTGGAGCGTCGGAGCAGAAGCAAACTCACAGCCCCCCCTCCCTCGCCGGGGGCACACAGCACGCCCACTGAGGCATTTGTCCCTCAGTGGGCGTGCTGTGTGTTCTTCCCTCCTGTCGGGTAGATAGGCAGGGGTCATACCCTCATATATATCAGTTACCTCATCTCATATATATCAGTTGCCTCATCTCATATATATCAGTTGCCCCATCTGATATATATC
>CALZKW010000086.1 GCA_945788095.1 uncultured Prevotellaceae bacterium
TATCAGTTGATGCATCTCATATATATCAGTTGGTGCATCTGATATATATCAGTTGATGCATCTCATATATATCAGTTGATGCATCTCATATATATCAGTTGATGCATCTCATATATATCAGTTGGTGCATCTGATATATATCAGTTGGTTCATCTCATATATATCAGTTGGTGCATCTCATATATATCAGTTGGTTCATCTGATATATATCAGTTGGTTCATCTCATATATATCAGTTGCCCCATCTCATATATATCAAGAGCTGTGTTCCATATATATCGAACGATATAGGGGGGTATGAATGATGCAGAATTACTCTGGCTTTCCCATTGAGTTGTTTACCGTTCGTTCCGTTGTTGAAACAAAAAAGCAATAGCGCAAAGCCGTGGGGGCTCTGCGCTATTGCGATGTATAGAGGGGTATGTCTTGTTAGTACCAGTCGATGCCGTTTGAGCGGCTTGAACTCTTGCGCCACTTGAGGGCGTCGGCCAGTGTACCGGCGTTGCAGGCGAAGGTGAAGTTGTAGCTGCGGTAGGGACTGATAACCATGGAGCATGACATGGAGAAGCAGTGGAGGTCGCGTCCGAGTGATGCTGTGGTCATGGAGAGCTTGTGGAAGTTGAAGTCGTAACCGCTCGAGAAGTTGATGTTCCAGCCATGCGAGAGTCGTATGTTGCCCGAGAAGTTGAGCGTGTGGGTCAACTTGTAGGGGTAGCGCATGTTGGCCTTGATCTCGGCAGCTGTGTTCTCGCGCAGCGACACACCATAGCTGATGCTGAAGCTCCATGGCATGGCAAACTTCATGTAGCCGTCTTCGTCGACCTCTGTGCTGCTGTCAGCCTTGGCGCCACGCTTGGCACGTGCTCGCTCGGGATCCACATTTTGATTCTCGGGGTCTTTCTCCTCCTCGTCGTAGAGGTCATCGTCTTCCTCCTCGCTGTTCTTGCCCTTGCTCTTGTCCTTTTTGCCGAAGAGCTTGCGGAAGGTGTCGTTGTTGATGGTGTACGAGAGGTTTTGCGACATGCCCTGGAATCGTCCGAATCGTCCCTTCGACCATTCGGTGTGGTCGCTCAGGTAGACGCGTCCGTTCTCATCCTTCTCGTAGGCATAGGTGGCGAATACGGCATTCATCGAGAGGGTGTAGTTCTTGAGGAAGGGCAGTTTGATGCGCAGTCGGGTGTTGAGGTCGCTCCATGGCTTGGTCTTGGCGGCCATGTTGTAGCTGAGCGAACCGCCGATTTCGTCTATCAGACTTATCTTGCGCTCCGTGGAGTCGTTCTCTGTCTTGCGGAGCTTCATCTCGATGTTGTTGCTGATGTCGAGGCTGACGCTTCCGGTCATGCCCTTGGGGGCTGTGCCGTACATGCCGCTCTGGTAGGGCGAGTAGCTGACGGTCGATACGTTGCCGTTGGCATCGGTGCGCACGTAAGTGTCCCAGAAACCGAAGCGTGAGTTGCCGAAGTCGGGTGCGTAGCTAAAGCTGAGCGAGGGCGTGAAGACGTGGCGGATGGCCTGTATCTTCTTGCCTCCGAACCATGGCAGGGGGCGGTACATACCATAGAGCTTGGTGTTGGCCGTGAGGCTCATGTTGTAGTTGTACACGTTGTAGAATCCGTAGGTGGTGTCGCGCACCACGGCGTTGCGAGTGTCATCCCACGCCTGGTTGACACGGTTTGTGTACATACGGTCGGTGAAGTTGAACGAGGGTGTCACGTTGATGTAGTTGAACAGCGTGAATGTGGCTGAGATGGGCACCTGGTGGCGCATACCGTTCTTCCAGTCCTTGATGAGGCTGCTCTTCATCAGCAGGTTCTCCTTGGTGGAGATGCTGTTGGAGAAGGTACCGGTGTAGCCCACGGCTATCTTCTCATACCATCTCTCAGCTCCGGCTGCCTTCTTGCGCTTGAAGGGGTAGAAGCGCTGCAGACTGATGTTGAGGCTGGGCAGGGTGAGGGCGATGGTAGAGTCGCGCATGTTCTGACTCAGGTTGAAGGTACCCGAGAGGGTCAGACCGATGCTCTGGAAGGTTTTGCTGTAGCTCACCGAACTGGTACGCGTGCTCTGAGTGTAGCTCTCGGGGTTGTACATCGAGTTGAGGTTGTTGCGCTCGTAGCTGCTGGTGGCGAAGTTGACACTGGCCGAGAAGGTCTGTGTGGGGTTGGCCTTGGCATCCTGACGGTGGCTCCAGGTGACCTTGAAGCTCTTCGACACGCTGTAGTCGGGCATGTTCTTTTCGCCCTCCTTGGTGTTCTGGTATGAGAACATCATGTTGCCGGAGAATTTATAGCGCTTCTTGTAGGTGGTCTGTCCGCTCAGTCCCCACGAGCCCTTGGTGTAGATTTCGCCCAGCACCTTGAGGTCTATCTTGTCGTTGATGGCGAAGTAATATCCACCATCGCGGAGGTAGAATCCTCGTGTGGTCTCATCGCCATAGGTGGGCATGATGATACCGCTGCTGTAGCTCTTGGTGAAGGGGAAGAAGCCGTAGGGGATGGCCAGTGGCAGAGGCACATCCTCCACGACGAGGTAGGCGGGTCCGAAGACGGCCTTCTTGCCGGGGCGCACCTTAGCCTTGGTCAGATTGAGGTAGAAGTGGGGGTGTGGATGGTCGCAGGTGGTATACTTGGCGTGCTCCATATAGAGCAGACCCGTACTGTCGCGCTTGGCCATCTTGCCCACGATGACACCCTCACCCTGCTTACTGTAGACGTTGGTGATGTATGCCTTCTTGGTCTTGAAGTTGTAGTGAATCTCATCGGGGTCATACTGGTCGTTGCCCTGCTTGAAGGTGGGCGCTCCCTTGAGTTCGCCGGTCAGGGTGTCCTTGATGCCCGTGGCGTGCACCACGCTGCTGTCGGTATTGACGGCGATGATCTCGGCTGTCACCTCGAGGTTCTGATAGTTGACCTTGCTGTCGCCATAGAAATGGGCCACCTTGCGCAGATAGTCGAAGGTGATGGAGTCCTTGGCTGTGTAGGTGACGGGCTCGTCGAGGGCCGAACGGCTGGCACGCACGGTGTCGCGTCGCACAGTGTCTTGCTTGGTGGTGTCGGCATGAATCTCGAGCACCTGTCCGCTCTTGAACATGGCCATGATGCTGTCCTCGCTCACGCTCTTGAGCACACTGTCGACGGTGAGCAGGTCCTTGGTATCCTGTTCCGTGGTGGTGGAGGCAGGCAGGTCGAGTTCCTTGGCCAAGGCATCCGCCAGGGCCTGCAGTGAGTCAGCCTTTGCCTTCTTCAGCTGAGCCAGAGCCACAGAGTCCGCCTTGGCCTTCTGCTGAACCAGTGCGATGGAGTCCGCCTTGGCCTTCTGCTGAGCCAGTGCGGTGGAGTCTGCCTTGGCCTTCTGCTGAGCCAGTGCGGTGGAGTCTGCCTTGGCCTTCTCGGCAGCAAGTTGTGCTGCAGCGTTGCGAATAGCCATACTGTCTGTCTCTGGCGTTACATCCTTGTCGGCAGGAGTATCGTCAGCCCAGAAGATAGAGTCGAGCTCGCGCGCCATCTGTTCCTGCTCCTTGGCATTACGCACGGAGTCGAGGTATTCCTGGGTATGCTTGTTGTTGTGGTCGGGATGGTGGTAGGGTAGGATTGTGAGCCGGTTTGCCAGCACACATACTGTGCTGACAAACAGTAGTATAGTCAGTATTCTTCCCTTTGCTTGCATTAGTAGTTTCCTTATATATAAGTATGCGTACGTGCATAACGAAGTGCAAAGGTACGAAAAAAAGTGGTATGGCAGTATCCTCGCACCAAATATTTCTGTCCTACCTTATTAGAGTATCTCGCTCTCTGTGGCCTCAAAGCGGCGGTACCAGTTGAGGAAGATCTCTACACCCTGCTGTCCGAACTTTTCAAGGCTGCGCGCCACCTGTTGGGGTGTCTTGACGCGCTCGAGGTTGGACTTGCTGTAGAACTTGTCGGCATAGCAAATGATTACCTCTTCTATTGATTCGGGGCTCCAGTCTTGTTGGGGGAGGGGCAGGCCCTGGCTTTGGATGGCTTCGGCTGTGAGGCCTGTGCCTGTGTGGCGCTCGGCCACTCGGGCGTGTCGCTCCAGTCCCTCGCGGCGCAGCATCTGTCCACCCAGATAGCCGTGGATGATGTAAGGTTCTGTGCCATGGCATTCGATGCCAGGAGCATTGGTGTGGAGTATGCCGATGTCGTGGAGCATGGCTGCCTCGTAGACAAACTGACGGTCGGCGTGCAACTCAGGGTGACGATCACAGATGCTCACAGCACGCTCTGCCACAGCCCGGCTGTGGGTCAGCAGAATGTGGTGGAGAGCAGGTTGCTGAGCATAGTATTTGCTGATGATTTCTTCTGGGGTCATGGCATGATATATTTATGTCCGTTGCGTATGATGATGCCTCGGAAGGTGTTGGGTATTCTTCTTCCTCGTAAGTCGTAAGATGCAGTATGTGTGTCAGTTGTCGTTGATGGCTGAGTGATCGCATCAACGGCTTCGTGACTATTGGCTACAAAGGAGAATTCCTTGACCACCTCCCACGGACAACGTATCCTGAGGGTGTACTGCTGACCATCGATGAGGTGTCGAAAGGTGACGCTATCTGTTACGCTCTGTCCTGCCTCGAGTTGGAGCACCTGCCAGTGGCGCAGGTCGAGCGATGAGTCCTCGGGGAAGAGGCAATAGGTGACGAGGTCGCCTGAGAATCCCTCGGGGGCCAGGTTGGTGATGTCGAGTGTGAGGGTGGCCGTGAGGTCGTCGCCGTAGCGTGTCTGCTGGCATGTCACGTCGCCGAATGCCAACTCAGATGGAGTGCCCGGCAGAATGTTTACGGGGGCCTGGTAGGTGAATGTCTCGTCGTCGGTGCTGAGGGCGAAGATACGATTGCCGGGCTCTGTAAATCGGCAGTAGAGTGGGGCTGTGAGACTTTGCCCGGGGAGGATCTCGACGCTCACGAGGGCCACGTAGTCGGCCTGCATGAAGATGGCAGTATCGCCCTCCTCGTAGGTCAGCGCCTCGAAGGTGTAGTAGATGGTGTCGGTGGTTGGGTTGGTGAGATGCACGTCGGCAATGGTGTACTCCTGGCAGTCGGGTGAGCGGCGGAAGGTGACGTCGCTGACCTCCACGGCATAGTAGGCATGCTCAGAGGGGATGGTGTCGCTGATGTCGATGACGAAGTCGTCGGGGTGCATGAAGAGAGCCGTCTGATTAAAGGAGTGTCCCTCGTATTGTCCCAGGTGGGTGGGGTCGGAGGGCGCCTCAAAGGTGTCGAGATAGTCGAGGTCGAACCATCCGTCGTAGTTGCCGCCGTAGCCCCAGTTGATGTGGTAGTAACCCTCCTCGTCGACACCATCGATGTTGAAGGCATGCCCGCTGAGAGCCATGTTGTGGCCCGTGTAGACGATGGGGCGTCCGCAGGCCAGTTCGTGGCGCAGCATGCGGTTCCAGCTGTCGCTCGAGTAGAGCCATCGTGGCACATAGGCAATGGTGCGGTATCCGAAGGCCTCGTAGAGCGCATCGACGGCGCTGCCGGTGTGAGCGCCGCTGCTCGAGGGGCCCCAGTTCATGTGAGCCGCCACGCCGCAATAGTAGCTTAGGTCGGCCACAGCCTTTGCTTGCTGGGGCGTGTAGTCGCAGTTGTAGTCATCGAGGATGTTGGTCCAGTCGATAGGGGTGCCGGGCAGGATGTCGTCGATGACATAGTGTGATGTCTCCCATCCGTGAAGTGTGTCGAGCAGACAAGCAGGGTGGCGGTAGTAGGTGAGCACCTGTTCGATGGCCGTAGCCACGCAACCCACCACACATCGCTCTGTGCTGATGCCCCCGCTCGTGTATGTATAGTAAGGACAACTCTGGTTGTAGGGTGCGTGCTGGTGGTGCTGAGTGCGGAGGAGCGGGTCGACGCGCTCGCCTCTGAGTCGTGGCGCGTGGCGTCTGCTGCTTTGGTAACTGCGCAGTATGGACTGCAGTGGCATGGGCATGTCGGGCGTGATCAGTGTGGGGTCGAATGCCAATGAGTGGGCCAGGACCTGGTCTCCGCGACGCATCTGATGACGCTGCGAGAAGACAGGTGAATAGAATATTGTGAGTAGTAGTAATGTAAGGATTCTTTTTGGTGTCATGGTCGTATCTCTGTGTGATTTGTGGCAAAGTTACTAATAATTGGAGAATTAGGAAAGGGATGGTATGTAATTTGGGGGTGCGGGGTGTTTTTGTCGCATGAAGGCACGAAGGGGTCCTTCGGCATGGGGTAGATGGTGATCGTGGAACAGACGAAGCGATGAATCGCCTCGCACAATGAGGGTGGGGCGGGTAATGTATTTTTACAAGTGAGGTTATAAATAGGGACTTGGGTAATCCGAAGGCAGTAGCAAGTCATCCCGAAGGATCTCCGTAGGAAGAGGGAATGAAGAAGATCTTTACAGAGGAACGGCCATTCTTATGATTTCTCCGAGGGGAGGGAGAAGTGCTTGGGGATTGTGTTTGCCGGCACCCTATGCGTGTAAGTGCAATAGCCTATATGTGCTATGTTGACAGACTGTATATGCTGTAGCGGCAGACTATATGGTCTGTGAGGCTGGATTGTATATGCTGCGGAGATAAGTGCTGTGGCACTATCAAGTGGTGTTGGTGTGAGGGTGGTGTAGGGGGTGTTAGTCGTCAATTTGTATATTATCATCCAAAAAATATATTAAAGTATTTGGGTGAATGGATAAATATGACTATATTTGTGGAATAAATAGACTAAGAAACGGACAATAATAAGCATATAACATTCTGACAATGAACTTTAAGCATACACTCTCTGCCCTGATTTTTCTCGCAGTATCATCATCGCTCAGTGCACAGGATATCGTGCAGGGCAATTATACGTTCAAGGATGGTTCGGTATACTCGGGCGACCTCTTCAAGGGTAAGCCCTGGGGAAAGGGCACGACCAAGATACCCGGTATAGGTTCCTATACGGGCGAATATGAGAAAGGAAAGCGCCAGGGACATGGCGTGTTCCAGTTTGAGGACGGCGAGAAGTATGATGGCGAATGGGTGCTCGACCAGCAGCATGGTATGGGTACCTACTATTTCACCAACAACAACCGCTACGAGGGGCTCTGGTATCGAGACTATCAGCACGGCCATGGCATCATGTACTACTACAACGGCGACAAGTATGACGGCGAGTGGAACTATGACAAACGTCAAGGTACCGGCACCTACCTCTATGCCAGCGGAGCCTACTACAAGGGAACCTGGCATAACGACAAACGTCATGGCAAGGGAACCTTCAACTGGGGCGACGGTGATGTCTATGAGGGCGAGTGGGCCGAGAATATGATGAATGGCCACGGTGTCTTCAAGTACAAGAACGGCGACATGTATGAGGGTCCCTGGAAGGATGACATGCAGGAGGGTCAGGGCATCTACACCTTTGGCAATGGTGACAAGTATGAGGGTCGCTATGTGCGCGGCGAGCGTCAGGGTGATGGCATCTTTACCTTTGCCAATGGTAATAAGTATGTGGGCCAGTACAAGCAGGGTGAGCAGGATGGCATGGGCACCTATACCTGGGCCAGCGGTGCAGTCTATAGCGGTATGTGGAAGGATGGTAAGCCCGAGGGCCGCGGCAAGTATAAGTGGAGCAACGGCGATGAGTATGATGGCATGTGGAAGGATGGCCTGATGGAAGGCGAGGGCCTGCTGGTGATGACCGACGGAAGCAAGTTTAAGGGCCACTTCGCCAAGGGCATGAAGGAAGGCAAGGGTATGCTCAAGGACAAGGATGGCAACATCTTTGACGGCAACTTCCGCAATGACGAGAAGGATGGCGACTTCGTGGAGAAGGATCGCAACGGTAACATCGTGCGCCGCGGCAAGTACTCCAACGGTCAGCTCATCTCTGAGGAGAAGTAACAGCCCCCCTCTAACTCTCCCACCCAAGGGGGAAGGACCATTTACCATTTACCATTTACTATTTACCATTTACAATGATTCTCGACGCATTAACCAATATCAGCTGCTATGCTGGTCTCAATCCTCATTTCCCCAAGGTAGTGGAGTTTTTGGAGCATAACGACCTCTCCACACTTCCCCTTGGCAGACATACGATAGATGGCGACGATGTCTTTGTTAATATCGTTGACACTCCCGCCAAGGAGCGCGCAACGGCAAAGATAGAGACCCACGACCAGATGATAGACATCCAGATACCCATCAGCGACACGGAGGAGCATGGCTACACACCACGCACGGTCCTCCTCGAGGCACCCTACTGCGAGGCCGACGACATCAGTTTCTATGAAGGCGAGGCCCAGCACTACTACACCATCAATCCGGGCGAGTTCGTCATCTACTTCCCCTGGGATGGTCACGCACCGGCCATTACCTCCACAGGGCTGCGCAAGGCGATATTCAAAATTAAATCTATATAATAAGGAAACACTTCACTCTTAGCAACTATGGCAACAACAAAGACCTGCAAGAAGACTGCCAAGACCACCAAGAAGGCGGCAGCACCCAAGCTCAAGTTGATCAAGAACGACCCCTGGCTGGCCGACTACGCTGATGCTATCAACGGACGCCACCAGTATGCCGTAGACAAGATCAATGACCTCACTAACAAAGGCAAGATCACACTCAGCGAGTTTGCCAGCGGTTACCTCTACTTTGGACTCCATCGCACCAAGACCGGATGGGTGGTGCGCGAGTGGGCGCCCAATGCCACTGAGATCTACCTCATCGGCGACTTCAACGACTGGAAGGAGGATGAGGCCTACAGGATGAAGCCCGTGGGCAAGAACGGCAACTGGGAGATCAAGCTCCCCAAGAAGGCCCTCAAGCACGGCGACCTCTTCAAGATGAGCGTGCATTGGCCTGGTGGTCAGGGCGAGCGCATCCCCGCATGGGTCAACCGCGTGGTGCAGGACGAAGTGACCAAGATATTCTCTGCACAGGTGTGGGCTCCCGAGGAGGAGTATCAGTGGCAGACCAAGAAGTTTAAGCCCAACACCAATCCCCTGTTTATCTACGAGTGCCACATCGGTATGGGACAGGATGCCGAGAAGGTGGGCACCTACAACGAATTCCGCGAGAACGTGCTGCCACGCGTCATCGAGGACGGCTACAACTGCATCCAGATTATGGCCATCCAGGAGCATCCCTACTATGGTTCGTTTGGCTACCACGTCAGCAACTTCTTTGCAGCCAGCAGCCGCTTCGGTACCCCCGAAGAACTCAAAGCCCTCATCGATGAGGCTCACAAGAATGGCGTGGCCGTCATCATGGACATCGTGCACAGCCATGCTGTTAAGAATGAGATGGAGGGACTGGGCAATCTGGCTGGCGATCCCTGTCAGTACTTCAACCAGGGTGGACGCCGCGAGCATCCCGCCTGGGACAGCCTCTGCTTTGACTACGGTAAGAATGAGGTGCTCCACTTCCTGCTCTCCAACTGCAAGTACTGGCTCGAAGAGTACCACTTCGATGGTTTCCGCTTCGATGGTGTCACCTCGATGCTCTACTATAGCCACGGTCTTGGCGAAGCCTTCTGCGGCTATGGCGACTACTACAACGGTCATCAGGACGACAATGCCATCTGCTACCTCACACTGGCCAACCAGGTGATACATGAGGTGAAGAAGGACGCCATCACCATCGCCGAGGAGGTGAGCGGTATGCCCGGACTGGCAGCCCCCTTCAAGGACGGTGGCTACGGCTTCGACTACCGTATGGCCATGAATGTGCCCGACTACTGGATTAAGACCATCAAGGAACTCAAGGACGAGGACTGGAAGCCCAGTTCGATGTTCTGGGAGGTGACCAACCGCCGTGCCGACGAGAAGACCATCTCGTACTGCGAGAGCCACGACCAGGCACTCGTGGGCGACAAGACCATCATCTTCCGCCTCGTCGATGCCGATATGTACTGGCACTTCAAGAAGGGCGACGAGAACTATACCGCAGAGCGAGGCATCGCACTCCACAAGATGATACGCCTGCTCACCGCCTCGACCATCAATGGCGGCTACCTCAACTTCATGGGCAATGAGTTTGGTCATCCCGAGTGGATTGACTTCCCCCGCGAGGGCAATGGATGGAGCTACAAGTATGCACGCCGCCAGTGGAACCTTGTGGACAACAAGGAGCTCTGCTTCCACTACCTGGGCGACTTCGACCAGAAGATGATCCAGCTGCTCAAGAGCCAGAAGGGCATACAGAAGACACCCGTGGTGGAGATATGGCACAACGATGGCGACCAGGTGCTCGCCTACATGCGCGGCAATCTCTTGTTCGTCTTCAACTTCAGCCCCAACCGCTCATACAACGACTACGGCTTCATGATGAAGCATGGCAAGTATGAGTATGTGCTCAACACCGACGACAAGGCATACGGCGGTCAGGGACTCAACGACGACACCATGCCCCACTTCACCAACTACGACCGCCTGCTCGACCGCGACGGCAAGGGTTGGCTCAAGCTCTACCTCCCCGCCCGCTCAGCCTGCGTGCTGCGCTTGGTGGAGGAATAAGACTTTAAGGTTGTAGGTCGCTTCGCTTATGAGGTTGTAGGTCTTTTCTAACAACAGAAGGAACGAAGGTAATAGGTTTTAGGTCGCTACGCTTTTGAGGATTTGGGTCTTTTTATCAACGGAAAGAACGGAATAATTATTTCTGCTGGTTCCGTTGTTAAACCTAAAACCTTAAAACCTACAACCTAAAAACCTAAAACCTACAACCTAAACACCTCAATTAGAATGTACTATTCCAATACGACAACTCAAAAGGCACAGCAGATGGTAAATATCATCTGCTGCCTTTTGTTTGTAGCCTTCTGTCTGGTCTATCTGGGCGTCTATCAGGCAGATGTCCTCGCTTTCGCCCAGCATGTCTATTCCTCTGGACGTACGGTCTATATGCCCTTTGTGTCGCTCACAGTCTGCACGTCGCTACTCACCGCCTTGGGCCTGGCTGTCGGCCACTACCTGTGCATCCCCCTCCGTGTGAGGGCTTTGGCATGGGTGCCCAGCTGCCTGCTGCTCGGACTGCTCACCGACGTCAACATCCCCGAGGTCTTCCCCGAGCGTAGCGGGGCTCCCTGGTGGGTCTATATCCTGCTTGTGGGTGCCTGTCTGTCGAGTCTTGGCGTGGCCGTGCGCTACCGCGACTCGCGCAATCTCTTTGGTTCAAAACTCTCATTCCTCACCTCCAATGTGGTGCTCATGACCCTCGCGCTGAGCCTTGTGCCCATGCTTGGCAACACCAATGAGCGCGAGCATCAGTTGCTGGCCATCGAGCGTATGGTCATCGACGGCCACGACCGTGAGGCCCTGGAACTGATGAGCCGCTACCGTCCCGACTCTGCCCGCCTCCTGCCCCTCGAGGCCTATGTGCTGAGCCGCAATGGATGGATGGCCGACAGTCTGTTTGCTTCGGGCCGTTTCTCCTCGAGCCGCCAGCTCCTGCCCAGCTATGGCGACACACTCCGCCCCATCGCCTTGCCTCATCGTCTGGCCGACCATCTCGGCGTGAGTCTCGACAGCGTCGACATCAAGTCGCCCATTATCTTTCTCCACGATGCCACAGCCGACACCCTGGCGCATGTGCCAGTGCGCGACTATCTGCTCATGGGCTATCTGCTCGATGGCAAACTCGACAATTTCGTGGGCTATCTCTCGGCCTGCACCCCCACACTCACCGATTCGCTGCCAATGGTCTATCGCGAGGCCATCTACCTCTACAATCTCGATGCAGAGCGCCCTGTCAGTGTGCGCGACGACTCCATCCACCTCCGCTATGCCGAGTATCGTCGCATAGCCGACAGCGAGGCAGGTGTTGACACACTCCTCTCTGCCGACTCGCTTGCCCTCCTTTGCCGCAAGTATGCCCACTCGTATTGGGAATATAAGTGATAGTGACTGCTCTTGCAGACAAGGCTTCCCGTTCGATATATATGAAACAATGTGTTTGATATATATGGAACGGGTTGTTTGATATATATGAGATGGTGCATCTGATATATATGAGATGGTGCATCTGATATATATGAGATGGTGCATCTGATATATATGAGATGGTGCATCTGATATATATGAGATGA
>CALZKW010000087.1 GCA_945788095.1 uncultured Prevotellaceae bacterium
GTAACTCATTGATTTTCATTCTGCGCTATATTATGGCGCAAAATAGTGATGAAGTCAGGAGCGGCAACCGACTTGTCCACTCTGCGGCAACCGCTCTTTAGTAAAGAATGGATACCGTACAAGGGATTTTCTCGGACTTCCGATAGGTGGAAAGAAGGTAGTCATTCGTATGAAAGTCCAACGTTATAAGTGCAAGCATAATGATTGCAACTATGACCGGCAGGAGAGTATTCCTTTTGCGAAAGGTAGTCGTACTTATACCCATCTCTTTGCAATGTATGTTGTAGACCTTCTTCGTTGCATGACACTATAAGATGCATCCGCCCGTTTGAATGTAAAATCGTGCAATTGCAGAAGATGGCAATGACCATGCTTGCCTACAAGAGAGGCATCCTTGCCTGGTATGATTGCCACATTTCTACCTGCAAAGTTGAAGGCATCAATAACAAGATAAAGGTGATGAAACGCCATGCTTATGGATTTAGGGATGAAGAGTACTTCAAACTGCGGCTATATGCACTACACGATTGCCGTATCACTCGAAATGTCGGATGAACCAGAAATGTTGGTTTTTCCTTGCACCAAAATGCACCAACCATATTTTCTGTGGTACAAAAGACAAAAAACTCCCCCATCCTCGGAGTATAGAGGAAGGGGGAGTTGCGGGATTATGATGGTGTAGAAATCAGTTGACATCTGCACTCTCGAGTATCTTCATCAGTTCGTCGAGGTTGGGGGTGAGGATAATCTCGGTACGGCGATTGTGCTGGCGGCCCTGGTCGGTGGTGTTGGTGTCCACGGGCTTATACTCGCTGCGTCCGCTGGGCAGTATCTGCAGAGGATCCACACCATAGGTCTGGGTCAGGATGCGCGTTACACTGGTGGCGCGGATCACACTCAGATCCCAGTTGTCCTTGAAGGTGGCAGTCTTGATGGGCTTGCTGTCGGTATGGCCCTCGATGTTGATGTCGATGTCCTTCTGCTTCTTTAGCACCTCAGCCAGTTTGCCCAGTGCGGCCACGCCCTGCTCGTTGACGTCAGCCTTACCGCTCTGGAAGAGCAACTTCTCCGACATGGCCACATAGACCTTGCCTCCCTCCTGGCGTACAGCAATCTCGTCGCTGCTGAATCCGGTCAGGGCATTCTTTACGCTGGCCAGCAGATTGGCCACCTTCTCGTTCTGTGCCTTAATCTTGGCGTTGAGGTCGCGGATGGTCTTCTCGCGCTCCTCCAGTTCCTTCATCTTCTCTGCCAGCTCAGTCTGCTTCTCCGAGAGTAGGGTGTTGAGCTTCTGGTTCTCGTTGGCATTGGTTGTCAGCAGCGCCTCGTAGTTGCGTATGGTGTTGGCAGCACGCGCGGTGTCCTTACACAGCTGAGCAATGCGGGCACGCTCTTTGGCCAGAAGGTCTTCGTACGATTTGCGGTCTGCGGTCAGTACTCTCGACAGACTGTCGCGACTATAGATGGCGGCCAGTCTGCCGCTCTCTGCTATCTCATACTTCTTCTTGCTCACCACGCACGAGCTCATGAGCACCGAAAGTACGAGAATGGGCAAATACTTAATTGTCTTCATCTCTTTATCTTAGTTTGGTGATTTTGTTGGACAATAATTATTAGGCTTAACTATCACATTTATAGCGCATAATCCTTGTTTTTACCCCTCTGAGAATCGCTCGGGAATAGCGATCTGTATAATTGCAAACGTACAAACCACTCTCAAAGGGGAAAACAGAGGTTTTTCTTAGAAGAACTTCACCTCTTCGCCCACCACCTCGCTAAGTAGCAGGTTGGCGAGTCGGCTTGTGCCAAGGCGCAACCACTGGTTGGTCAACCACTTTTCGCCCAGCACTTCCTTCACGATGGTGTAGTATACCAAGGCATCGTGCACGGTGTTCAGTCCGCCTGCGGGCTTGAAACCAATCTGCACACCAGTCTTGTCGTAGTATTCCTTGATGGCCTGACACATCACGTATGCTGCCTCGGGTGTGGCGGCTGGTTTCTCCTTGCCCGTGCTGGTCTTGATATAGTCTGCGCCAGCATACATGGCCAGCAGAGAGGCCTTCTTGATTTCTGAGGCATTCTTTAGTAGGCCTGTTTCGAGGATAACCTTCATCTTCTTGTCGCCACACACGGCCTTCAGTTCGGATATCTCGTCGCATACGGTCTCGTAGTCACCATTCTGGAATTTGCCCACGCTTTGCACGATGTCGATTTCTGTAGCTCCATCCTTGATGGCAAGGGCTGTTTCGGCTACTTTTACCTCAATCAGGGCCTGAGATGAGGGAAAACTGCCGCTCACGCAGGCTATCTCTACGCCCTCTACCTGCAGGCTCTGGCTTACGATACTGGCGTAGCAGGGGTACACGCAGATGGTGGCCACGTGTGGCAAATCGGGGTATGTGTCGTCGAAATCGTTGACGCGCTCGGTGAATTTCAGTACACTCTCCTCGCTGTCTGTGGTCTTCAGAGTGGTGAGTTCTACACTTCCCATGAGGAATTTCTTAACCTCCAGAGTGTCGTTCTCGGGTACTTTCTTCTCGATGATTTTGGCCACAGCAGCGGCTACTTCTTCATCGCTGATGTTGGTGTTGTAGCTGGCCAACATCTCTTCGTACTTGTTGTTTTCTTCCATGTCTATACTGTATTTATAGGGTTAATTTCTTTTGTTTTCGTGTGGGTAGGGTAGGGGGTTACTCTTTGTTGTGGGTGTCCATACAGATGGTTACGGGGCCATCGTTGAGGAGTTCTACCTTCATGTCTGCACCAAATTCTCCGGTCCCAACCTCCTTGCCAAGCATCTCTGACAGTGTGGCTGTGAAGTGGTTATAGAGTGGTATGGCAGTTTCGTGTCGCGCTGCTCTCAGCCATGATGGGCGGTTGCCCTTCTTGTAGCTGGCCATTAGTGTAAACTGGCTCACCACGATGATCTCGCCCCCTGCATCCAGGATGTTGCGGTTCATTACGCCGTTTTCGTCGTCGAAGACGCGCAGTCCGATAATCTTCTTACAGAGCCAGTCTGCGTCTTCCTGGGTGTCTCTCTCTTCGATGCCCAGCAGGATGAGGTATCCCTTCTGGATGGATGCGTTCACGCGGCCTTCTATTGTTACTGATGCATTCGCAACGCGCTGTATGACTACTCTCATGTCTACCTTATTAAAATATATATAGGCAAAGTTAGTGCTTTTGTATTTTACCCCCAAATATAGTGGGTCTTTTTATGAATTTTTGGAGAAAGCCTCTGTCAGAATCCCTGCTTTTTTATCTCCTATGATAGCTTTTAGTTCGTCCCAAGAGGCCTCCTTGATGCGCTTTACGCTCTTAAAATGCTTCAATAATACCTCCTTTGTCTTGGGTCCAATACCCGTTATTTGGTCGAGTTCGGAGACTGTCTGGCGCTTGCTGCGCTTGTCTCTGTGGAAGGAAATGGCGAATCTGTGCACCTCATCCTGTATCTGTGTAAGGAGCCTGAATAGGGTGGAATCTGTCTTCATTCCTACCACCTGTGGAGGGAATCCAAATAGCAATTCATTGGTGCGATGCTTGTCGTCTTTCGCAAGTCCTGCGATAGCAATGTTTAGTCCGAGTTCGTCTTCTACGACCTGCCTTACCACCTCCATTTGTCCCCTTCCTCCGTCGGTAATTATGAGGTCGGGAAGTGTAGATTTTTCCTCTATCATGCGAGAATAACGGCGCCTTACTACCTCTTGCATTGACGCATAATCGTCGGGTCCGACCACTGTTTTGATGTTGTATTTTCGATAGTCTTTCTTGCTTGGTTTGCACTTTTTGAAGACTACGCAGGCCGCCACGGCGTCCGTACCGGAGATATTGGAATTATCAAAACACTCTATCTGGATGGGCAATTTTTGCATGCCCAAAGCCTCCTTTAACTCGGTCATTAGTCGCACAGATTTCTGCTCTGGATTCAGCTTTTCGGCTTGGTTCAGACGGTCCTTTTTATACTGCATTACGTTCAGTTTAGAGAGTTCAAGCAGTGTGCGCTTATCCCCCCTCTGTGGCACCGTAAATTGGACGTCAGGAACAAATTGTTCCACGGGGAACGGCACTATAATCTCTTTACTATCACTTTGATAGCGTATTCTCATTTCAGTGATTCCTAATCTTAGGAGCTCCTCGGGCGTCTCATCCAAGCGTTTGGTCATCTCGAAGGTAAATGCTTGGTTGATGCAACCATTCGTAACGTGCAGATAATTAATGTATGCCACCTTTTCATTGTCCTCGATATTGTACACGTCGATGTTGTGGAGCGCGTTGCTGACCACTTCGCTCTTGCTGCAGTAGTTTTCGAGCAGTACATACTTCTTGCGGATAGCCTCTGCCTCTTCGAAGCGCATCTCCTCAGCGAGCTCCTGCATCTGCTTGAGCATGGCCCGCTCGATGTTGCGTGTGTTGCCTCTCAGTATCTCTTTGGCTTCCTCAATGTAGCGCATGTACTGTTCGCGTGTCTCGCGTCCGATGCATGGGGCCGTGCAGTTCTTGATGTGGTATTCGAGACATTCCTTGTGTTTGCCCTTGAGAATCGAGTCGGGTGTGAGTATTTCGCGACAGGTGCGCAGCGGGTAAAGATTCTTGATGAGGTCGAGTAGGGCGTACAGAGTGGGCACGTGACTGTAGGGACCAAAGTAGGTGCCTCCCTTTCGGTCTATTTTGCGTGTCATGAAGATACGGGGGAAGTACTCGTTGGTCACTACGATGCTGGGGTAAGTCTTGCCGTCCTTGAGTAGAATGTTGTAGCGCGGTGTCCATTGCTTGATGAGGTTGTTTTCGAGCAGCAGGGCGTCCTCCTCCGTGTTGACCACGATATACTTGATGTCGCGTATCTTGCTCACGAGGATAGAAGTCTTGAGGCTCTGGTGGTCCTTCTGGAAGTAAGAACTGACGCGTCGCTTCAGGTTCTTGGCTTTGCCTACATAGATGATGGTGCCAGTATCGTCGAGATACTGGTAGCAGCCTGGGCATTCAGGCAGATTGCTCACGATGCCCTTGAGGTAGTCTTCGTAGGGGTTCTGTTGTTTCATAGTGGTCATGATACACAAAGGCACGAAGCTTACGATGTCTGTGGGTGGATGGTTCGTTTGCTTCGTGCCTTTGTATGGGTGATGGTCTGTCGTTAGATTTTCATCAGTGTGGTGATGTCGATGTCGTCGTCGAAGAGAGCTCTGCCGTTGAGGCCCTCGATGGTGAGTTCGATGAGGAAGTTGACGTAGGTCTTCTTTGGTTTGAACTTCTGTACGAGGTTGTAGGCGGCGAGCATGCTGCCTCCTGTGGCCAGAAGATCGTCGTGGATGAGCACCACATCGTCGGGGGAGAGAGAGTCTGTGTGCATCTCGATGGTGTCGATGCCGTATTCCTTGGCATAACTCTCCTGTATGACGTCGGCAGGCAGTTTACCCACCTTGCGGCACATCACGAAACCTGCGCCTAAACGAAGGGCGAGGGCGGCTCCTGCCACGAATCCTCGGCTCTCTATGCCTACCACCTTGGTGATGCCCTTGTCCTTGTAGAGTTCGTAGAGTTCGTCCACGATGATACGCAGGCACTCGGGGTTCTTGAAGAGCGTGCTGACGTCCTTGAACTGGATGCCAGGGATGGGGAAGTCGGGCACGTTGCGGAGATTCTTCAGTAGGATTTCGTTGTTCATTGGATAGTGTATTTAGGATTTTACTTTTGTCGGTCTATCAGACGATTAGAATTTTATTGTTTCACGAGGAACATGCCTATCTCCCCATGAGTACCATCAGCACGTTGATGTCGCTGGGCGAGACGCCGGGGATACGGCTGGCCTGTGCCAAGGTTTCGGGGTCGATACGTGTGAGTTTTTGGCGGGCTTCGGTGCTGAGCGACTGTATGGCGTTGTAGTCAAATCGACCCTGTATGCGCAGATTCTCGAGGCGCTGCATCTTGTCGGCCATCATACGTTCGCGCTCTATGTACCCATTGTATTTGATCAGTATCTCTGCCGCCTCGGTGATTTCCTCGCGTCGGTCTGTCAGAGTGGCGAGTTCGGCCTGAAGGGCGGGTATGTGAGGAGTAAGGCTATCGATGGTGAGTTGTGGACGTGTGATGAGGTCGGCCAGTTTGCATCCTCTCTCGAGGGCTGTCGAACCGAGGCCAACCAATGCATCGTTGATGTACTTTGCCTTGACGGAATAACCCGAACAGAAGTCGATGACGCGCTGGATAGCCTCCTTCTTGGCGAGCCAGTGGTCGTAGCGCTCCTGTGAGGCACTGCCTAAATGGTAGGCACGCTCTGTGAGGCGTGCGTCGGCATCGTCTTGGCGCAGCAGTATGCGATACTCTGCTCGCGAGGTGAACATGCGGTAGGGTTCGTCCACACCTTTGGTCACAAGGTCGTCGATGAGCACACCGATGTAGCTCTCGTCGCGCCCCATCGTGAAGGGGCTGCTGCCGCTGCACTTGAGGGCGGCGTTGATACCCGCCACTACGCCTTGGCCGGCAGCTTCCTCGTAGCCTGTGGTGCCGTTGACCTGGCCGGCCATGAAGAGACCGTCGATGACCTTCGACTCCAGAGTGTGTCGCAACTGTGTGGGGTCGAAGAAGTCGTACTCGATGGCATAGCCAGGGCGATATACCTTGAGGTCGCGGAAGGCGGGAATGAGACGGAGCGCATCGATCTGTATGTCGATGGGCATGCTCGAGGAGAAACCATTGAGGTAGTATTCCTGTGTATTGGTGCCTTCGGGTTCGAGAAAGAGTTGATGTTGGTCCTTGTCGGCAAAGGTGACAAGTTTGGTCTCGATGCTGGGGCAGTAGCGAGGACCGATGCTCTGTATCTGTCCGTTGAATAGGGGAGAGTCCTTGAGACCTTCACGCAGTTTGTTGTGGACGGCCTGGTTGGTGAAGGTGATCCAGCAAGGCAACTGTGGCAGTTCGCGCACATCGCCCATATAGCTGAACTTGTGGAAGTCTCTCTCGCCGGGCTGGCGCTGCATCTCGTCGAAGTGGACGCTGCGTCCGTCGATACGTACCGGTGTGCCCGTCTTCATGCGGTCTGCTCTGATGCCGTGGCGCGTGATGCTCTCGGTGAGGTGGAGCGAGGCGGGTTCAGCTACGCGTCCTCCGGGCAACTGTGTGCGACCGATGTGCATGAGTCCGTTGAGGAAGGTGCCTGCTGTGAGCACCACGCAGCGTGCCTTGATGGTGACGTCCATGTAGGTTTTCACGCCTGTCACCATGCCGTCTTCCACGAGCAGTTCCTTGACCTGGTCCTGCCAGATGCTCAGGTTGGGCGTGTTCTCTACGATTTCGCGCCATGCCCAGATAAACTTGCCTCTGTCGCATTGAGCTCGGGGGCTCCACATGGCTGGACCCTTGGATCGGTTGAGCATGCGAAACTGTATGGCGGTGCGGTCTGTCACCTCACCCATGTGTCCGCCCAGGGCATCTACCTCGCGCACTATTTGGCCTTTGGCAATGCCGCCAATGGCCGGATTGCACGACATCTGCGCTATCTTGTTCATGTCCATTGTCACCAGGCAGGTGTTGGCTCCCAGACGTGCGCTGGCGGTTGCTGCTTCGCATCCCGCGTGGCCTGCACCAATCACCACTACATCATATTTTAGCTCCATCAGCGTTTGTTTTGTATTAATGATGTTACAAATATAGGGCTTTTCCTCGAACAAATAAGAAATTCGTTTGTGCAAATGATAATTAATGTTTAAATTTGCCGTGGAAATGCGTAAATGTTTTAGGAAAGATAAAATAACTCTTAATAACTAACTAATTTCAATCATTTATGTGGTTAATCAATTCATCAATCGGTAGGAAGGTAGTGATGTCTGTAACCGGCATCGCGCTTGTCCTGTTCTTGACCTTCCACGCGTCAATGAACGTCGTAGCCCTCATCAGTGCTAAGGGTTACAACATGATTTGTGAGTTCCTGGGAGCCAATTGGTATGCTGTTGCAGCAACCATCGGTTTGGCTGCTCTTGTGGCTCTTCACTTCATTTTTGCTTTCTGGCTCACTATCCAGAACAACAAAGCCCGCGGCAACAGCAAGTATGCTGTGACCGACAAGCCTGTCAAGGTAGAGTGGGCTAGCCAGAACATGCTCGTGCTTGGCATCATCGTAGTGCTGGGTATGGGTCTGCACCTCTACAACTTCTGGTACAACATGATGTTTGCTGAGCTCGCCCACATTGAGGAGCTCGAGGCAAACGCTGCTAATGGTGTGTTCCACATCATCAACACCTTCCATGGTGGTTGTCCCACACAGCCCGCTACTTGCTGCGGCTACACCTACACCGCCATCTACCTCGTATGGTTGGTAGCTCTGCTCTTCCACCTCACTCATGGTATCTGGAGCGCTATGCAGACTCTCGGTCTGAGCGGCAAGATCTGGTTCCAGCGCTGGAAGTGCATCGGCAATGCATGGGCCGTTATCGTAGTGGCTATGTTTGCTGTTGTAGCAGTAGCATTCTGCGCTGGTTATGCTCCCTGCGACCTCAAGGAGGCTGCTTGCCCCGAGAAGGCTGCCTGCGAGGTTACCTGCTCAGAGAAGGCTGCTTGCTCTGACGAGGCTGCTTGCTCTGACGAGGCTGCTTGCTCTGACGAGGCTGCTGCCTGCGATCAGGACTGCGCCAACTGCGAGACTCCCTGTGGCGAGGCTGAGGAGGTTGTAGAGCCCGAGCACAACCACAAGACCAAGGATATCCGCGAGGATTGCCCCGCTTGCCCTAAGGCTGAGTAATCGGTAATAGGACCAGAGAAACAAAACATTCGGTAACAATAGTCAAACTTATAATATTATGTCAAAGACTATAGATTCAAGAATTCCTGAAGGACCAGTAGCAGAAAAATGGACCAACTATAAGGCTCATCAGAAACTGGTTAACCCCAAGAACAAGCGCAAGCTTGATATTATCGTGGTAGGTACCGGTCTGGCTGGTGCGAGTGCAGCAGCTTCGCTCGGTGAGATGGGTTTCCACGTGCTCAACTTCTGCATCCAGGACTCTCCCCGTCGTGCACACTCTATCGCTGCACAGGGTGGTATCAATGCAGCCAAGAACTATCAGAACGATGGTGACTCTGTATACCGTCTCTTCTACGACACCGTGAAGGGTGGTGACTACCGTGCCCGTGAGGCCAACGTATACCGTCTGGCTGAGGTGAGCAACAGCATCATCGACCAGTGTGTGGCTCAGGGTGTTCCCTTTGCTCGCGAGTATGGTGGTATGCTGGCCAACCGTTCGTTCGGTGGTGCTCAGGTAAGCCGTACCTTCTATGCCAAGGGTCAGACCGGCCAGCAGCTCCTCCTCGGTGCTTACAGCGCCCTGAGCTGCCAGGTGAATGCCGGCACCGTGAAGCTCTACACTCGCTACGAGATGCTCGATGTAGTTATCGTGGAGGGTCGTGCTCGCGGTATCATTGCCCGCAACCTCGTGACTGGCGAGATTGAGCGCTTTGCTGCCCATGCCGTAGTAATCGGTACCGGTGGTTACGGCAACACCTACTTCCTTTCTACCAACGCTATGGGTTGCAACTGCTCGGCAGCTATCGCTTGCTACCGTAAGGGTGCTTACTTCGCTAACCCCTCTTACGTGCAGATTCACCCCACCTGTATCCCCGTACACGGCGACAAGCAGTCTAAGCTGACCCTCATGTCAGAGTCTCTGCGTAACGATGGCCGTATCTGGGTGCCCAAGAAGCTTGAGGATGCCAAGGCTCTGCAGGCAGGTACCAAGAAGGGTAGCGACATCCCCGAGGAGGACCGCGACTACTATCTGGAGCGTCGCTATCCCGCCTTCGGTAACCTCGTGCCCCGCGACGTGGCTTCACGTGCTGCCAAGGAGCGCTGCGACAAGGGCTTCGGTGTCAACAGCACCGGTCTGGCTGTTTTCCTCGACTTCTCTGAGGCTATCCGCGACTTTGGCCGCGACACCATCGCTGCCCGCTACGGCAACCTCTTCGATATGTACGAGGAGATCACTGACGTATCGCCCTACGACGAGCCCATGCAGATTTTCCCCGCTATCCACTACACCATGGGTGGTATTTGGGTAGACTACGAGCTCCAGACCTCTATCAAGGGTCTCTTTGCTATCGGTGAGTGCAACTTCTCTGACCACGGTGCTAACCGCCTCGGTGCTTCTGCCCTTATGCAGGGTCTGGCTGACGGTTACTTCGTATTGCCCTACACCATCCAGAACTATCTGGCCGATCAGATCACCGTTCCCCGCTTCTCTATCGACCTGCCCGAGTTCAAGCAGGCTGAGGCTGATGTCAAGGCACGTATCGAGCGTCTCATGAACATCAAGGGTAAGAGCTCTGTAGACTCTATCCACAAGGAGCTCGGCCACATCATGTGGGAGCACGTAGGTATGGGCCGTACAGCAGAGGGTCTCAAGGAGGGTATCCAGATGATTGCCAAGCTCCGTGAGAAGTTCTACAACGACCTCTTCATTCCTCAGCTCGACGGTGTGAACGTAGAGCTCGAGAAGGCACTCCGCCTTGAGGACTTCTTCCTCATGGGTCAGCTCATTGCCCACGACGCACTCACCCGCAACGAGTCTTGCGGTGGTCACTTCCGCGAGGAGTACCAGACCGAGGAGGGCGAGGCTAAGCGTGACGACGAGAACTACTTCTACGTAGGTTGCTGGGAGTACCAGGGCGACGATACCAAGGAGCCCGTGCTCTACAAGGAGCCTCTCGTATACGAGGCAATTAAGGTTCAAACACGTAACTACAAGTCATAAATTCAGGTTATGAGGTTGATAACAACGGAACAAACAGAAAAGAATATTTCCGCTCTTTCAGTTGTTAAAAACAAACCTCACAAACCTCAAAACCTCAAAATAACAATGGCAAAGAATATATCAGTAACGATCAAGTTCTGGAAGCAGAACGGTCCTAAGGATAAGGGTCACTTCGATACACACGAGTTGAAGAATGTGCCCGATGATACTTCATTCCTCGAGGCTCTCGACATCATGAACGAGGAGCTCATCAACGAGGGCAAGGAGCCATTCGTGTTCGACCACGATTGCCGCGAGGGTATCTGCGGTATGTGCTCACTCTACATCAACGGTACTCCTCATGGCAAGAGCGAGCGTGGTGCTACCACCTGCCAGCTCTACATGCGTAAGTTTAAGGATGGCGAGACCATCACCGTGGAGCCCTGGCGCTCGGCTGGTTTCCCCGTCATCAAAGACTGTATGGTAGACCGCTCTGCATTCGACAAGATCATGCAGGCTGGTGGATACACCACCGTACGTACCGGTCAGCCCCAGGATGCCAACGCTATCCTCATCCCCAAGGATGATGCCGACGAGGCTATGGACTGCGCAAGCTGCATCGGTTGTGGTGCTTGCGTAGCAGCATGTAAGAACGGTTCGGCTATGCTCTTCGTCAGCTCTAAGGTGAGCCAGCTTGCTCTCCTGCCTCAGGGCAAGGTGGAGGCAGCTCGCCGCGCCAAGAACATGATTGCTAAGATGGATGAGCTGGGCTTCGGTAACTGTACCAACACCCGTGCTTGCGAGGCTGTGTGCCCCAAGTGTGAGAGCATCAGCAACATCGCTCGCCTCAACCGCGAGTTCATCAAGGCTAAGCTCGCTGACTAAGATTTAGCGAAACGCTTCGATATTAGTGGCCCCCTGTAGTGCTGAATGGCATTGCGGGGGGCTTTCTTTTGGTTGTAAAGGGCGTAAAAGGGGAAAGTGTGAGGAAGTTATAGGGAAGTGAAAAGGAAGTAGTAGGGAAGTAATAGGGAGGAATGTTTTGTTGCGGCATTCGCTTTAGGGATTATAGACGTTTTGATTTAAGTTTCGGGAGTTCCTAACTCACCATTTTGTATTTGTATAATTCGCA
>CALZKW010000088.1 GCA_945788095.1 uncultured Prevotellaceae bacterium
CGGGCAATGGTTCGGAGTAAAAGAGTAGTACATGAAAAAGACAATTTTGCTGATGATACTGATGCTGATGGGCATCGCGGCAGGGGCACAGACCTTCAGGTTTGGCACCGCCACCAACCCACAGGGTGAGACCATAGAGGTGGACCGCTACGGGTTCATCATCAACGGCCAGCGCCAGATACCCGTGATGGGCGAGATGCACTATGCACGCGTGCCGCAACGGGAGTGGCGACGCGAGATACGCAAGATGAAGGCCGGAGGCGTGACCATCCTGTCCACCTACTGCTTCTGGATACACCACGAAGAGCAAGAGGGAGAGTGGAACTGGACCGGCAACCGATCGCTGCGACGCTTCCTCCAGGTGTGTGCCGAGGAGGACATGCACGTGGTGCTACGTGTGGGCCCCTTCTGCCACGGCGAGGTCTACCAGGGAGGATTCCCCACATGGCTCGTAGAGCGGGCCCAGAGCGACCCCAAGCACTACCGCCTGCGCTCGCTGGCACCAGGATTCATGGAGGCTACACGCCGACTCTTCCGCAACATCTACGTGCAGGCCGAGGACCTGCTGTGGAAGGACGGCGGACCCATCATCGGCCTGCAACTCGAGAATGAGTGCCGCGGCCCATGGGACTACTACATGGCGCTCAAGCAGATGGCCATCGAGGTGGGATTCGACCTACCCTTCTACACCCGCACCGGATGGCCCAAGCTCAACGGCACGGAGACATTCGGCGAGATGCTGCCCCTCTATGGTGACTATGCCGACGGATTCTGGGACCGTTCGCTGCGCGACATGCCCGGCGAATACCCCAAGGCCTTTGTCATGAAGGACACCCGACTGAGCGCCGTCATCGCCACCGAGGCCCTGGGCAACCACCAGGACACACGCATGGAGACGGCCGAGAAGACATACCCCTATCTGACCTGCGAACTGGGTGGCGGCATGATGACCTCCTATCACCGACGCATCCACATGTCGGGGCGCGAGGCCTTCGCCATGGCCATCTGCAAACTGGGTTCTGGCTCCAACCTCCCGGGCTACTACATGTATCACGGAGGCACCAATCCCTACCACCCCGACCACACCATGGGCGAGACACAGCAGTCGGTCGTGACCAACTACAACGACATGCCCCTCATGTCGTACGATTTCCAGTGCCCACTGGCGAGATGGGACAGCCCGAACCCACAGCCTACCACCAGACACGCTGGCTACACCAGTTTCTGGCCGACTGGGGCGACCAACTCTCCACCATGGGCGTCGACACCCTGTCTGCCCACTATGCCCGCCGCGGATGCTTTGAGTTCTACAACGACTACGTACGCCTGCTCCACGACGAGGGCACCTCATGGGTGCGCCCCGTGGCCATGCCCTGGCGCGGGTCCACGGTGATGGCCACGGCACAGCCCTTCTGCCACCTGGGCGACACACTCGTCTTCATCCCCATACCGGGCATGAAGCCCCGCGTCAAGGTGAGCGGCAAGAAGGTGGCCTGGCGACTGCTCTCGGCCGACGAGGCCCGCCGGGCATACAAGATAGGCTCTACGCTCCACTTCGCCCGCCACGACGGCGCCATCCTCTACCCCGATGCCGAGGGACGCATCATGGAGGAATACTGGCAGCGCAAGCGTGACGTCACCACTATCGCCTCGCTCACAGCCACGGCCGGCAAGCCACGCCAGGTGGCCATGGGGCGCCAGAAGGTGGCCGCCATGCCCACTGACGACGACTTCGGCAGCGCACAGACCTACCGCCTCGACGTCGCACCACTGGTCACAACCGAGGCCGACGACCTCTATCTCGACATCAGCTATGCCGGCGACTGCGCCAGGGTGTATGCCGACGGACGCCTCGTGGCCGACAACTTCTGGAACGGCAAGCCGATGCTCGTGCGCCTCTCCGACCTCGTGGGCAAGAGCGTAGAGCTACGCATCCTGCCCCTGACCAAGGACGCACCCATCTATCTGCAGCAGCCACAGCGCACCATGCTCGAGAATGCGCCCACAGAGACGCTGCTCGAACTCAACGGCATATCACTCATCCACCGCACCACACAACCCCTATACACAAGATAAACGATGAAGCACCTACTCACCACACTACTCCTCGGCCTCTCGCTCCTCACAGCGGCCCAGCACAGAATCGACCTGAGCGGCAAGTGGGAGTTTCAGACCGACCGCGCGATGACCGCCACAGCCTCATCGCCCTACGACGACGAGATACTGCTGCCCGGCTCGATGGTGACCCGCGGCAAGGGCGACCCACTGAGCGTAGAGACACAATGGACGGGGTCGCTCTACGACTCCTCCTTCTACTACAACCCCTACATGGAGAAATACCGCATAGAGGGGCAGATGAAGTTCCCCTTCTTTCTCACCCCCGAGACCCACTACACGGGGCATGCCTGGTATCGCCGGCGCGTGGCCATACCCCGCACATGGCGCAACCGTCGCATCATGCTCACCCTGGAGCGCCCACACATCGAGACCACCCTCTATATAAATAATGTAGAGGTGGGGCATCAGATGGGACTCTCGGCACCCCACATCTACGACATCACGGAGGCCGTCACACCAGGGAGCGACAACAGCATCGCCATCAGGGTCTACAACGGCATCGAGAATGTGTGCGTCGGTCAGGACTCCCACTCTGTGACCGACCAGACGCAGGGCAACTGGAACGGCATCGCGGGCGAGATCTCACTCTCATGCCGCCCCATCGACTACATCCAGCACGTCGATGTCTACCCCGACGTCAAGGGCCGCAAGGTCGCCGTCAGGGTGAAACGCTCACCGGGCCACAGGCGCAGCCTGCGCTTCGTCATCGATGGCCGCAAGCGCAAGGCCACCCCCCTCGGCAACGACACCTACGAGATACTCCTGGGCCAGGACATGCGCACATGGGACGAGTACGACCCCTACGTCTACCAGCTCCGGGTGGAGGATGGCAAGGACACCTACCACACCGTATTCGGCATGCGCGAGATTGGCGTGGAGGGCATGGACATCATGCTCAACGGACGCCCCCTCTACGTGCGCGGCACGGTGGGCAACTGCTGCTTCCCCGAGACGGGCTATCCCCCCACCGATGTGGAGTCGTGGGACAGGATATTCCGCAAGTGTCAGCAGTATGGACTCAACACGATGCGCTTCCACTCCTACTGCCCACCCGAGGCGGCCTTCACAGCAGCCGACAGACTCGGCTTCTACCTACAGCCCGAGGGACCCTCATGGCCCAACCACGGCGTCAAGCTCAATGCCGGACAAGCCATCGACACCTATCTCATGGACGAGACACGACGCATGGTGGAGGCCTATGGCAACCACCCCTCGTTTGTGATGATGAGCGCGGGCAACGAACCCGCCGGTGGATGGGTGAAGTGGTGTAACGACTGGGTGGACTACTGGAAGCAGACCGACCCACGGCGCATCTACTGCGGCGCCAACGTGGGCGGCGGATGGGCCTGGGACGACGGATCGCAGTATCACGTCAAGGGTGGTGCACGTGGCCTCGACTGGGACCGCCGTCAGCCTCAGTCCTCCGACGACTACTACCGCGACATCACCTTCCCGCGCAACTACAAGGGCACCGAGCCCAACAACTCGCCCATCATCAGCCACGAGCAGGGACAGTGGTGCGCCTTCCCCGACCTCAAGGAGCGCTCGGAGTATACCGGGGCGTACAAGGCCAAGAACTTCGACATCTTTGAGGACCTGATGCGCGACAATGGCATGGCCTCGCAGGCAGAGAAGTTTCTCCATGCCAGCGGACATCTGCAGGTGCTGGCCTACAAGTATGAGATGGAGCGCAACTACCGCACCAAGGACTACACCGGATTCGTGCTGCTCGGGCTCAACGACTACAGCGGACAGGGCACGGCCCTGGTGGGCCCGCTCAACGTGCACTGGCACGAGAAGGGCTACGTCACAGCCCCCGAGTGGCGACAGTTTTGTGCGGAGGTCATTCCCCTGGCCCGCTTCCCCAGGTTTGTATATACGGATGCCGACACGCTCCGTGTGCCCGTGGAGGTCTACAATGCCTCTAAGGGCCATCTCGCCGGAGCCCGCGTGGCCTACACCATCGCGCGTAGTGATGGACAGCCACCTCTGGCCCAGGGCATGCTCACACCGGTCTCTGTCGTCATACCTCGCGGCAAGAACAACGCCGTGGCCGAGGTCGTGGCCCCGCTCTACACCATCACCAGCCCCGAGAAACTGACCCTCGAGGTGACCGTCTCTACAGACGGGGAGGCATGGGCCAACCACTGGGACTTCTGGGTCTATCCCCACACCCAGGACGTGGGCAACGCGGACGGCATCTACATCGCCGACTCGCTCGACGAAGGGGCAATGCAGACACTACAGGCCGGAGGCAAGGTGCTGCTCACCGCTGCCGGACATGTGCGCTACGGTCAGGACATCAAGATGCACTATCTGCCCGTCTTCTGGAACACATCGTGGTTTAAGATGCGTCCGCCCCACGTCACGGGTGCCTACATCGACAGCCGCCATGGCATGTTCCGCCACTTCCCCACCGACGACTGGACCAACCTCAACTGGTGGGAACTGGTCAACCGCACCCAGGTGATGCTCCTCTCGGAGTTTCCCCGCAGTTACCAGCCCCCCGTGCAGCCCATCGACACCTGGCACGTGAGCCGCAAGTGTGGCCTGGTGATTGAGGCCAACGTCATGGGCGGCAAACTGCTCATGACGACCATCGACATCCAGCACCATCTGGACCGCCGTGTGGTAGCCCGCCAGTTGCGTCGCTCCATCCTCAGCTATATGCAGAGCACGGACTTCGCCCCCACCATCACCATTGCCCCCGAGGTCATCCGCAACCTCTACACCCGCGAGTCCACGGCCGTCGACATGTACACCAACGACTCCCCAGACGAGCTCAAGCCCAAGCTCTAAGCCCCCACCGTGCGAGGCGATTCATCGCCTCGCCCCCCATCACCCCCAAAAACCCAACAACCAATGAAGATAATCACAACCAGCGACTGGCACTTAGGCAACCTCTTCCACGGCAACGACCGCCTGCCAGAGCACAAACACTTCCTCGCCTGGCTCCTGGACCAAATCCGTGAGCACAAGCCCGACGCGCTCCTGGTGGCCGGCGACATATTCGACAACGGCAACCCATCAGCCGCAGCACAGTCGGCCTACTATGCCTTCCTGGCCCAGGCCAACGAGGCATGTCCACAGATGCAGGTCATCATCACAGCAGGCAACCACGACTCTGCCTCCCGACTCGAGGCTCCACGCATGCTGCTCACACGCCACAATGTGGAGGTCAGGGGCACCATAAGCCACGTCTATCAGCAGAACGAAGATGGCAGACAACGCCTCGTGGACTACGACGACCTCATGATACCTGTGACCGACAGCGAGGGCCACGAAGTCATCGTGCTGGCTGTACCCTTCCTCAGGAGCGACGTGCTCCAGGGCGCCAGCTATTCGGAGGGCGTCAACACCTTCCTGCGCACCCTCACCGACGAGGCCCGCACCAAGTATCCCAGCCGTCCCCTCGTCATGATGGCCCACATGTATGCCAAGGGAGCCGAGATAGCCCAAGAGGGGGCCAGCGAGAAGATCATCATAGGCGGACAGGAGGAGGTCAACATGGAGGGATGGCACGACCACCCCGACTACATGACATGCGGACACATCCACAAGCGCCAGCACATCTGGCACACCAACTGGGCACGCTATACGGGCAGCATCCTGCCCATGTCGTTTGCCGAGGTGGACTACCACCACGGCGTCGACCTCGTGACCATCGACGGCAAGAATATCAACGTGGATTTCCTCGCCTACGAGCACCAGCACAAACTGTGCACCCTGCCCAAGGACGACACGCCGATGTCACCCAAGAAACTGCAGAAACTCATCAAGGCCGAACTCACCGACAGAGTGGACGGCCGACTCAGCGACTCATACCCATACCTGACCCTCAAGGTGAGCATGGACAAAGTGGACAACGATGCCATCCGCGAACTCGAAGAACTCGTGGCCACCAAGGATGTCGTGCTATGCAGAATACAAAAGATCATGCCCAACATCGACGTCACCACCATGCACGGCGGCGAGAGGATACAGAGCCTCGACGACATCGTCAACCGCGATCCCATAGACACTCTCCGCGAGGCCTATGCCATCAAGCACCAGACGGAGATGAGCGAACACCAGGAGCAGATGCTGCGCGACTTACTTAACGAAGAATAGACATGAAAATCATACAACTCGAGATACTCAATCTGGCCTCGCTCGACCGACAGGGGGGAGAGACCATCAATTTCGAAGAGGGTGCCCTGGGAGACACCGCTATATTCAGCATTGTGGGCCCCACCGGTAGCGGCAAGTCTACCCTACTCGATGCCATCTGTCTGCCCCTCTACAACCTCGCACCTCGCTACCCCAAGAAGAAGGGCGACAGAAAACAGCACATCGAGATATACGGCGAATCGGAGGAGAGCAAGAAAAACCGCCTTGCACCCACCGACCAATGCAACATACTGACACGCGGCAAGAAGGATGGATACAGCAAACTGACCTTCCTGGCCGACAACGGCAACCTGTACAGAGCCGAATGGCACGTGCATCGCAAGCGTACCAACGTGGAGTCCTCACAGGTTCTGTACCTGCTGAGGTGTGTAGACGGCATCATGACTGAGGAAGTGGCTGAATGGGAGACGCTGCCAAGTATCATCGGACTGGAGTACGACCAGTTTCTCCGCACGGTACTTATCGCCCAGGGATCATTCGCCAACTTCCTCACAGCCAAGGAGGATGAGCGCTATGCCCTGCTCGAGAAACTCATTGGATGCGAGGAGCTCTACACTAACATCACCACCAAGATAAAGGCTCGCAAGGAGGAGGCCATAGCTGCCTACAATGAGGTGGCTGCCAACCTCTCCGCACAAGAGAAGGACCTCATACCCGAAACTGAGCTCGACGCACTCACGGAGCGCATACGGGTGCTCGACGAGGAGGAGCGTAAGGCCAAGGCCGAACTCGGCCGACTCACCGAAGCCATAGCCTGGTATGCCAAGACCGAGGAGCACAACAACTGCATCAAAAACCATCAGCAGGCTCTCGAGGAGGCCGAGGAACAACTCACAGCCATCAAGGGCCAGGTGGAGCGCCTCAGACTCCACGATGCCACAGAGCAGGCCGTGGACCACTACAAGGATATGGTGCAGGCCACCAGCGCCATCAAGGAGCACAACGACACCCTGGCCTGCATCACACAGACCATGGCCGACAAGACCTCCAGTCTGAAGGACGAGGAAGACAACCTGAAGCGCGAGAAGGGCGAAGCACAGAAGGCTACTCAGGAACTGGAGCAGCAGAAGCCCCATATCAACAAGGCCCGTCAGATCAAGGGCGAACTCAAGGCCAACCAGAATACCCTGAGCGAGAAGAAACTGGCCTGCAAGAATGCAGGCAACGCGAAGACCTCTGCCGCCAAAGCCGTAGACGACAATGCCGAGGCCATCACGAAGGCCCAAAAGACACTCACCGCGGCCACCAGCAAGCGTACACAGATCATCGCAGATACCGATAAGCGCAAGGCTGCACTTGCAGACAAGACTCGCAAGGCCAGGACGGACTATGAGGCAGAATACTCGCGGTATAAGGACACCGATGCAGATACCCTCCAGCAAGCCAAGGACGAGGCTGAGAAGGCACAGACGGACCTCAAGGAGAGCATACGCGTGCTCGACAGCCTGACTACCAAGCGCAACCTGGTGGATAAACAGACGAAGCAGATGGCCGATCTTGCAAACCGCAACGATGAGATCATCAAGGCCCTCGATAGCCTCAACATCGACTCCCTCACACAGGAGGTGGACACGCTGACCCAGACATACACCCTCATGACCAGCGAAAACTGGGCCATGCATCGCCAGCATCTCTCACAGGGCTCACCCTGTCCGCTCTGTGGCGCCACGGACCATCCCTATCACGACGAGGAGCAGGTCGCTCCCGTCATCAATCAGTTCAAGGACATCCTCGACGAGAAGAAAGGACTACTGGCCAAACGCAACAAAGAGCAGAGCAAGCTGACCCAGGAGCAGCACATGAATACGGGCAAGCAGAAGGCCCTCGAAGAGACTCTGAAGACGCTCAAGCAAGAACTTGACACCCTTGCCGAGGAGTGGCAGGAGATACGTGCGCGCCGCAACTCCTGGCCCGAACAGGCCGACATGCTCAGGGAGATGACCACCGAGACGGACCGCCGTGCCAACGACACGGCAGAGGCCCTGAAGCAATACAACGAATGGCAGAAACGCACAGAGGCCCTACGCAAGACCAAGGAACAGGCCGAGAAGGAGGAGCGCGACTACACCGAAGAAGCCACAAGCCTGATGCAGCAGGCCGATGGCAAGGTGGCCGAGGCACAGACCGCACTGGCTGCCGTCAATGGTCAGACCGAGACGCTCAAGGCACAACTAAGCGAGAAGACTTCGGCCCTCGACCTGGCTCAGCAGGCTCTCGGCAAGGCTCAGCAGGAGTACGACACCAAGGCCCAGGCTCTCAAGGAGGAACTCGACGGCAAGGACCCCGACAGCTATGAGCAGATGCTCCAGGAGGCAGTATCCAAAGCCCAGCAGGCCATCGAGGAGCGTACAAAGCACATCAGCACGCTGCAGGCCGACCTCAAGGGGCTCAAGGGCAGAGCCGACGAGGTGGGCCGACAGAAGGAGGCGGAGACCGCCAAGCAGACCAAGGCCCAGAAGGACCTGGACGAGTGGTTGGCTGACTATAATAATAAGGTTGAGGCGGTTGTGGCACTCTCCATCGACGACATAGCCCAGCTCCATGCCGCCACCGACAACTGGGAGGGCATACGCCAGCAACAGACCACGCTGAGCAATGCGCTCACCGCAGCACGCACCACGCTGACCAACGAGCAAAAGGCACTCGACGAACACCTGACCAAGAGGCCTGAGGAATCGCTCGAATGGCTCAAGCAGCGCAAGGCGGAGATAGATGCGATGAACCACGACGAACTGATCAACGCGAAGTCGCGCCTGCAGCGCCACGAGGCGGCAAAGAGGCAGATGGGGGAGATGTTCGAACAGCGTCAAAGTGCTGAACTCCTCAAAAGGGAGTGGGAACAGATAGACAGCGCCATAGGCGGCGACGGCAAGACGCTGCGCAAGATAGCCCAATGCTACACCCTGCGCTTCCTCGTAGAGCATGCCAACGATGAGATACGCAAGTTTAATAGCCGCTACGAACTGCTGCACGTCAAAAACTCGCTCGGCATACGCGTCATCGACCACGACCGCGCCGACGATGTCAGAGACACCACCTCGCTCTCCGGTGGCGAGACTTTCATCGTATCGCTCGGTCTGGCCCTCGGACTATCGGCCCTCTCCTCGCGCAACATCTCCTTTGGCAACCTCTTCATCGACGAGGGCTTCGGTACGCTCGATCCCGATACCCTGGCCACAGTCATCGACTCGCTGGCCATGCTACAGACCTCGCAGGGCAAGAAGGTGGGCGTCATCAGCCACACCGACACCATGTCGGAGCGCATCACCACTCAGATACGCATCATCAAGAATGGCAACACCGGCAGTTCCCACATCGAGATCTATCCCTAAGTTTCTTTTTAGAAGTTATAAGGAAGTTATAGGGAAGTTATAAGGACGTTATGTCCCTATAACTTCCTTTTAACTTCCCTTTTACTTCAAGCCCCACAGACCACGCCCCCAAGCAGAACACATGAACAAAGACCGTACATACATAGCCATCGACCTCAAGTCATTCTTCGCCAGTGTGGAGTGTGTGGAGCGTGGGCTCGACCCACTCACCACCCACCTCGTCGTGGCCGATGAGACGCGCACCGACAAGACCATCTGCCTCGCCGTCACACCCTCGCTCAAGGCCTATGGCGTGGGCGGCAGGGCGCGCCTCTTTGAGGTCGTGCAGAGGGTGCGGGAGGTCAACTACCAGCGCATGATGGCGGCCCCGGGGCGCAGACTGACCGGCAAGTCGTGGAGCGACACCGACCTTCGCGCCAACCCCACCCTCGAGGTCGACTTCGTGCGCGCCATGCCCCGCATGCAGCACTACATCGACTACAGCCGACGCATCTACGAGGTCTACCTCAAATACGTTGCCGCCGAGGACATACACGTCTACTCCATCGACGAGGTCTTCATGGACGTCACGGCCTACCTCCCCACCTATCGCATGACGGCCCACCAGTTGGCCATCACCATCATCCGCGACGTGCTCCGCACCACAGGCATCACGGCCACAGCCGGCATCGGCACCAACATGTATCTGGCCAAGATAGCCATGGACATCGTGGCCAAACACATGCCGGCTGACCAGGACGGGGTGCGCATAGCCGAACTCGACGAGATGTCGTACCGACGTCAGCTCTGGGACCATCGCCCCCTCACCAGCTTCTGGCGCGTGGGCCGCGGCATTGCCGACAAGCTCTCACGCTACGGCATCGACACCATGGGCAAACTGGCTCGCATGAGCCTCCACAACGAGGACCTCCTCTACCAGCTCTTTGGCGTCAATGCCGAACTCCTCATCGACCATGCCTGGGGGTGGGAACCATGCACCATCAGCCAGGTGAAGGCATACCGCCCCGAGACCACCTCGATGAGCACGGGGCAGGTGCTCAACGAGCCCTACACCGCCCCCAAGGCACGTGTGGTGGTGAGCGAGATGGCCGAGAGCATCAGTCTGCAACTGGTCGACAAGCGCCTCATGACAGACCAGCTCGTGCTCACCGTCAACTACGACCGCGAATGTCTCACCCGTCCCGACATTGCTGCCCACTACCACGGTCCCATCACGATGGACTACTACGGACGCCCCGTGCCCAAGCATGCGCATGGCACAGCCAACCTCCCCGCCCATTCCTCGTCGAGGCGCCAGATTATCGATGCCGTCACAGCCCTCTTCGACCGCATCGTCGACCCCATACTCCTCATACGCCGCCTCACCATCAGCACCAACCGCATCATCACCGAGGCCAAGGCCCACGAGATAGCCCGCACCAAGGCCCAGCAGCCCGTGCAGCTCGATCTCTTCACTGACTACGAGGCCATCGAGAGGGAGAATGCACAACGGCAGGCTGCCCTCGACAAGGAGCGCCGACTCCAGGAGACCATGCTGGCCATCAAGCAGCGCTTTGGCAAGAACGCACTCCTCACCGGCATCAGCTACGAGGAGGGAGCCACCGGCAAGGAGCGCAACCAGCAGATAGGCGGTCACAAGGCATAGGCGCTCGAGCCCAGACAGAATTTATCACACCAAGACGACCATCGCGGTTATATCACATTTGGTAAACCAAGCTGTCTTGTCCACCCCCAGAAAAAATCCGCTATGGACAACTACGACGATATCATCAACCTGCCCCACCACGTCTCGCCCAAGCATCCCCAGATGTCTATGTACCAGCGTGCAGCCCAGTTTGCCCCCTTTGCAGCCCTCACCGGCCACAGCGACGCCCTCGACGCAGCAGCACGCGAGAATGCCGAGCACTACGAGGCTCAATCGCACAATGAGGAGTGGCCCACAGATGTAGCCCACCTGTAAAACCCAAGGTATGCAAATTGGAGTTTATGGGGGAGATTGAGAACAACGGAACGAACGGAAAGCCCCCTCTAACTCCCCCAAGGGGGAGAATATCT
>CALZKW010000089.1 GCA_945788095.1 uncultured Prevotellaceae bacterium
AAGACACTCTTCTTGACGGAGAAGCACCTCGCAGTGAAACCACTTTTCGACCTATCTTACAGCAAATCTTAATTTGGGTGGCGCATTGACGAAGTCAGGAATACCCCTACCCTACTGTTTACATACCGAACACGACCTTGTAATGGTCTGCTTTCTTCTCTATCTTCATGGGATAGGCACGCGACGAACTGGGCATGCGCCACCACGTGATGGTGCGGTCGAGAGCGGACAGGTGGAAGGTGGTGCTCTCCCCTACCTTGGGCACACGGGTGGTGATGCCTCGCTGTTGGAGATAGCTGCATAGCTCCTCGCTCGCCTTGCCTCCGGTGGTGACCACTGTGGTGCACGCGGGCATTTCGGCCAGAAGAGCCTCTACGTCTGTGCCCTCGACTATCTCGAGGAAGTTGTCGTCGGCATTGTCGCGAAGGCGGCGCACACGGCGGGCTGTGTCGTAGAGGGCGATGCCCTGAGTGGCACAAAACTCTACGATACGGTCCATGCAGAAGCGTTTCTCGCCCTCCATCTCAAAGTAGGTCTTGTCACCATAATGGATAAGGCCCTGGATGCGCCAAAAGTCATTTATCCAATTAGGGTAAAAGAAGGGCATGCTCCACCGGGCCTGTGGAGGCGGGAAACTGCCCAGGAAGAGTATACGGCCACTGGGGGGGAGGAAGGGTTTGAGGGGATGTTCTTCGATAGTCATTGCTGTTCTTGTTTGAGTAATCTACGTTTTTTGTCTATCATTTCGCCATCGGTATGGCCAAAGAAGCCCCCAATGCCATTGTTGGCCACCACACGGTGGCAGGGCACCTCGGGGGCATAGGGATTGCGGCGAAGAGCCTGACCTACAGCCTGAGCGCTTCGACAACCTATTCGCCGGGCCAATTCACCATACGTAACAGTAGCACCGCGTGGCACCTTGAGCAGTTCAAGGTACACGCGGCGCTGAAAGTCTGTGATGTGAGGGTCGTGGAGGACCCTATCGCGGATGTCTTGCATTAATTAATCAGGAATATTTTTGTGCGACCCTTATACTCAGCCTTTACGGTAGCTCTGCCATCACATATCTTACCGATGGTGAAGGTGACACCGGGATGGTTGGCACTGGCCTCTATTTTGGAGTCGGAGAGTAGGCGACCGTGTATCTGATAACGGTTGACGTCTGTATAGCCATTCTCGTTGGTAGAGTAGATAGGTGTGGTGCTCATCTTGAGGGGCTGACCATCCACCTTGATGGTTACCTGGGGCACCACGGGAGCTTCGGAAACCTTGCCTGTGCGCGAGAAGGTGATGCCGTGGAGGTCGAAGAGACCCTCAGGACGGGCATTGTCCTGACGTCGTCCCCACTGCTGCTGGGGCTTGCGCTCCACCTCGGGACCCTCGGCCACGAGGTAGATGGCGTGCTTGCCGCTGAGACCCTCCACCTGGGGTACGTTGGCGTAGTAGGTGGTGGCCTCACGCTTGGCATTGGCGGGGACGTCGATGACTGCAATCTCGGTGCCCCTCCAGGTATCGTTGGCATAGGGGCCATCGAGCATCACGTGGATACGGAAGGGGCCGTGACCACCAGGGGTGAGGCGCAGACCTATCTTGGTGTCGTTGCCCTTCTTGGTGCCCTCAAAGGCGGGGATGCCACGCTCTGCCTTGGCCAGGCCACCGAAGCCGAAGTACTTGAAACCTACGACACCACGGTTGGTGATGCCGCAGAGGTCCATGTGGTCGTTCCACTGGTCGTGGTTGTCTTGCATCCACTCATTGCCCGTCATGTAGCAGGCGATACCGGCTGAGTAGTAGGCATAGGGAGGCAGACCGAAGATGTTGAAGCCTTCGCTCGTCACCTCAGCTCCTCGGTATTCATCACCATTGCTGGCCTTGGCTGTCCATCTACCATCGGGGGCGAAGGTGTCGTAGCCCGTGATGCGCACCTGGCCACCATCTGCCACCTTCTTCTTGTCCCATTCGATACGCACGGGGGCTACCATAGCCTGACGGGCATTGCCAAAACCGCGGGGCGGACGATGGTAGAAGACGTACCACTGTCTATTGATCTCCTGGAGCGAACCGTGGGTATTGTGGGCAGCGTTGGTGGTGACGAGGTGAGTGCCATCCTCGCTGGGCACAACGCCACGCGAGTCGACGAGCACACCACCCGAGCGCCAGGGCCCCAGAGGCGAGTCGCCGTAAGCGTAACGAAGGGCAGAGTTGGTGCTGCCAAGTCCGTAGTCGGGACCGCTGTAGCCGGAGAATACCATCACATACTTGTTGCCCACCTGGCGAATGCTGCTGGCCTCGAAGAAATTAAACTCCCCGGGCTTCTGTCCCTTGTAGAGGGCGGGATACTGCGTGCCATCGGGGTCGCGCACCTCGCCATAGCGCGAACTGGCGGGGATGAAGTAGTCGTGGAGCTGAGTGCCGGGACGCACGCTATACATGGTCTTGGGGTCGAGCTCGGCAGCAGTGCTGTGCTGGAAGCCCCAGAATGCATAGGCACGGAAACCGGTCTGATAGTCGGGATCCTTCTTCTTGGTGACGGGTTCGATGAAGACCGAGGGGTCGAAGTCTATCATGCTGCCATCCACGCAGTACTGACCGTCAGCCGAGAGGTTGAGAGGACGGAAGGGACCGTCGGGGCGGTCACCCTTGCAGACGGTGCCTACACGGCGCCATCCACGCGAGTGTGGATAGAGGTAGTAGACCTTCTTGCCATTCTCGACGACCTCCACGAGGTCGGGAGCAAACATGGTGTCCCACTGACCATTTATATAATAGGTGAAGAGCGAACCCTCGTCGCGCCAGTCTGTGAGATTCTCTACGGGGGCAGACCACATACGGATGTCGGGACCGCAATAGCCCGTATACGTCACGTCGTGGCTACCGATGATATAGGCACGCATCTTGCCGGGATGGTCGGGATCCTCAAACACACGTGGTTCACCGTCAGGGAGATGTTCCCAGAGGGGCAGGTAGGGATTCTGAGCCATAGCGGCAGTGGTGCATACCATGCCTCCCGTGAGGGTAAGTAGGCGCAGGATGGTCTTGATGTCCATAGTATTATCGGATTTAAGTTTCGGGAGTTCCTAACTCACCATTTTGTATTTGTATAATTCGCATATATGAGCAAGCTCGTCAGATTCGTTAGAATGGAGAGACTTGGAATAATGAGTATATAGGACTTAAAAACTAACTCATTTGGAGTTACCCACTAACTCTATTAGACTTACCCACTAACTATAATAGAGTTACCCACTAACTCAAAAAGCTATGTTTTCTCGCAGGATTCCGAGCAATGGTTCAGAGTAAAGAATTTAAGTTTCAGGAGTTCCTAACTCCCGAAACTAAAATTATCGGAATAGGAGTTTTGCAAATTCTTTGAGACTGCGTCGCCATGTGAGGAACTCGTGTGCGGTGCCCTCGGAGACATACGAAGAGGCATTGTAGCCCGCCTCGCGGAGCGCCTCAGCAGCAGAGGTCACCACCTTGGGGTTCTCCTTCGAGCCGCATGAGATGAAGATGGCCTTGGGTTTCTGCTTGCCATCGAGGTCGTTGGGGGCGTATGTGCCGCCACTAAAGAGACCCCAGTAGCCGAACACCTCGGGTCGGGCCAGAGTGGCCATGCGTGTTTCCATGCCGCCCATCGAGAGACCAGCCATGGCTCGGTATTCTCTCTTGGCCTTGGTGCGGAAGTGGCTGTCGATGTAGGGCACGAGTTCATCCATCAAGACGCGCTGGAAGACGGTCCAGTCGAATTCGTGCATGTGGCCCCATCGCACCTCGTTGGTCATGCCGTAGGTCATCACGATGATGAAGGGCTCGCAAGCCTTGTCGGCTAAGAGATTGTCCATGATGAGGTTGGCATGGCCCTGATTGCTCCATGCCGTTTCGTCCTCTCCCCATCCATGCTGGAGATAGAGCACGGGGTAGCGCTTCTTGGGGTTATTGGCATACTCTGCGGGGGTGTAGACGAAGGCACGACGCTCGGTGCCTGTGGAGGGACTGTGGAAGAGGATCTGCTGCACATTGCCGTGAGGCACAGCCTTGAGGGCATAGAAGTCGCGGTCGTGGGCAGGAATCTCGATGCCACTCTCCCAACGTGTAGAACCGAAGAAGTTGAGTGCTCCGGGATCGTTGACTGTGGCGCCATCGATATTCATGTGGTAGTAGTGGAAGCCCTCATCCATGGGGCCGTCTGTGGTGCCTTCCCACCATCCGTCCTTCTGCTTGTGGAGCACGGTGCCGCCACGACCACCCAGTCCGAGTGTCACCATCACGGCCTTGGCCTGAGGAGCATGGATGCGGAATCGGGCAAAGCCCTGAGAGTTGACCTTGGGATACTCCTGGCCGGGCTGATTGAGTTCGTTGGGCACGAAGTCCTCCTTGACCACAAAGGTATCCATCGAGGGGTCGAAGTCGCGCACGGTGTAGTAGGCATGCTTGGGCTTAAACTCGGCATCGAAGAGGAGAGGATAGTTGGCTGTGCCCACCCACGAGTCACGGTCCGAGAGGTTCCAGAATGTGACACACTTGACCACGTCCTTATGCTTGCGCAGGATGCGGAAGAGCTGGTTGTACTGGTCCTCCTGCATGGTCTTGACCTGCTGAGTGACCTCGAGCCCCTTGCGCGAGAACTGCAGTTGGCCACCCATCTCCTCGTTGGCACGTATGTCGAGCTCGGTGATGTGGATCTGATCTACGAGAGTCTTGTACTTGGCTATGGCCTCGTCTACCTCCTGCATGTTGGGACCGAAGATGTTGTAATGGCCCTGCATTCCGATGCCATCGATGGGTACGCCAGCCTCCTTCATCTTCTTCACCATATTATATATACGGTCGCGCTTGGCAGGAGTAACGGCATTGTAGTCGTTGTAGAAGAGCGCTGCATTGGGGTCGGCCTCGCGTGCAAACTCGAAGGCCTTGGCAATGAACTCATCGCCGCAGAGCTTGTAGAGACGGCTCTCGCGGTAGGGATTGGGCTGCTGACCGCGTGGCGCCCACCCACCATCGCTGATGGCTTCGTTGACCACATCCCAGCAGTAGACGATGTCCTTGTAACGATTGACCACGGTGTGGATATGGTCGCGAAGGCGCTTATAGAACACGTCCTTGGTGACGGGCTTGCCCCTCTTGTCGGTGAACATCCACTCGCAGAACTGGCTGTGCCAGCAGAGGCAGTGGCCACGGAGTTTGATGCCATTCTGACGGCAGAAGTTGGCTATCTTGTCAGCCTTGGTGAAGTCCCACACGTCCTCTTCTGGGTGGATTTCTCCGGGCTTCATCTCGTTCTCAGCGGTGATGCTGTTGAAGTTAGACTTGATGAGTGCTATCTGCTCATCGGTGTTGAGATTGCGGTGGTTGATAGCCACGCCTATGCTGAAGTAGTCCTTGTAGGCCTCCTTCAGTCCACGCTCCTGGGCCGATGCGGTGAGGCAGAAGGCCAGAGCTAATGTGGTGAGAAACTTTTTCATATTGATTTATGGATTATAATACAATTGGGTGTGTGGAAGGGCGCTGTGCTGCACACTGTCTGGATGGGAGAGCCGAGGAGGGCGGTGGGCTCTGTGATGCCGAGCTTGCGGGGGTGAGGATATGCGCTCGCTATCGCATCGATATGGGAATACGCCCCTGACGGAGCTAATAGGAGGCGCTGGCTATCGAATCGCGCTGCGATTTGCCCCGCCGGGGCTAATGATGAGCGGTGTATTGCCTACTTTTCTATCTTTGCTACGAAGCCGCCGCGGGGGGAGGTGGGGAGAGATGTGGGGCACTCTGTGGAAGTAGTGATCTTCCATGGGTTGGCTTTGTCGGCGCTATCCTCGAAGAGGGTGACTTTGTTGCCGAGTTTCTTGAGGGCGTGTGGGGGGATGGTGAGGGTGCGGGGGGCATCGGTGCCGTTGATGCCGGCGATGTACCATGTGGTGCCTTTGCGGCGGGCTATTACTACGCTCTCGCCGGGGTAGCCGGAGAGGAGATGAGTCTCATCCCATGCTGTGGGGAGGTGGGTGAGGTAGTCCTTGACGGGCTGAGGTTGTGAGAGGAAACTCTCGGGGCGGTCTGCGAGGTGCTGTATGCCACTCTCGTAGAGGGCCGTGAGGGCGAGTTCGTGAGCATGGGTTGTGATGTGAGGGTGCTGCGAGTCTGTGAAGGCACAGGGGGTGTAGTCCATGGAGCCTACGACGTTACGGGTGAAGGGGAGTGTGGCGTTGTGACAGGCAGCACGCTGGGTGAAGGTGGGCACGTTGTTGTACCACTCTGCGCCATAGACGCCCTCGGTGCTGACGAGGTTGGGGTAAGTGCGCTGCCATCCACGGGGTATGGTGGCTCCGTGGAAGTTGACCAGCAAGTGGTGGCGTGCTGCACACTCCAGGAGGTCCACCATGTAGGCGATGTTGTCGTTGTTGTCGCCTCCGAAGAAGTCAATCTTGATGCCCTTGACACCTATCTTCTCACACCATGCGAACTCACGCTCGCGGTCTTCGGGCTTGTTGAGACGCCACTTGGGGCCGGGTGCACCATTGATCCAACCCTTGCACGAGTTGTACCATAGCATGGGTTTGACGCCACGCTCTACGGCATAGCGTACGGCGTCTTCGACGGTCTTGCCATTCTTCATCTCGTCCCACTCGGCATCGATGAGTACATAGGGGAGGTGCAATGCTACGGCCATATCGGTGTACTTCTTGATGATGTCGTAGTCGTTGCTGCCGTGATTGTATGCCCAGTAGACCCATGAGGCAACACCGGGCTCTATCCACTTGGTGTCATCGAGTCGGCAGGGCTGAGAGTTGTCGGTGACGAGTGTTGACTCGACCACGTCGCTGAGGCTACCGATGATGATGGTCTGCCATGCACCCTGCTCGTGGCCTTCGGGACGTATCTCGAAGGTGGTGGGGGATGTGGCATGCATGCTGGAGGCCGCATACTGTCGGTCCATGCCCGACTCGGTGATGAGTGCAAAGGTGCCGTCGGTGTACTCAAAGAGGGCGGGATAGCCTACACGGAGTCCTCGCTTGACGGAGCGGTTTTTGGGGAAGAAGCCCTCGTAACCATCAGACCACTGCATGAGCCAATGGTTGGTGGCTGTGGAGAGGTCGATGGTGGAGGTATGGGGTGCCTGCCATGCCACGCCGTCGTTGTAGACACGGACGGTGAACTCCTGGCCCTGCGCATCGGTGTAGACACACTGGCGGTATTTGTTGGTGCATGCCGCCTTCTTGCCCAGTGGCATGGTGTACTTGACGGTGGCGCTGGTCACCTTGCCGGGTTTGAGCCCCGAAATGGGGAGTGTGGCCACACGCTCCCAGTGACAATGGTGCCAGTAACAGATGGCCAGGCCCTCTTCGCTGAGTGTCACCTGCACGTTCTTGTTGGGCGAGATCTGAGCCTGGGCAGACATGCTGCCAAGGAGCAGTGCGATGGAATAGATAATCTTCTTCACACGTTACTAGTTTGTTGGTATATATGATGTGGTTTAATAGATGCCCGCCCATGGATTTCGTCCTTGAGTGAATATGGATGTAGATTCAGGGACGGGCATATTTACATAGTCAGGTTGTATGAGGTGGGTGTAGGGGGGAGAGAGCCCTACCCTATTCACGTTAGTTCATAATCTTTGCTACCTTGACGGTTCCGTCGGCGTAGGTGCGGCGTACGATGTTGATGCCACGCTGGAGTGCATTGTGCTTGCGTCCGTCCATGGTGAAGATCTCAACGCTTACCTCGCTGAGGGGTTGTGGAGCGTCGATGGTCTCGATGGCTGTGGGGTTCTGGCCGTCGTTGCTCATGAAGAGGTCGCTGATGTTGATGTTGCTCGAGAGGGATGCCCCGAAGCCTACATAATAGATATTGGTGACGTCGAAGCCAGCAGCAGCTACCTCGTCGAGGTCGATGATGACCTCCTTGGCGGTGCCGAAGGGCTGCTCAAAGTAGCGGTCCGAGGCGAGGTTGTCTACGTCGTAGAGGCGTATGGTGGGCTTGGCAGCGGATGTGGTGGCGAGACGCGCCACGATGAACCTGCCACGCTGACGGAGGTCGAGTCCCTGGTCGTAGTGCCAGCCACCGAAGCCCTTGGTTGCGGGTCGGAAGATGGCGTACTCACCGTTGGAGCTGCGCTTGAATGTGCCGGTTGAACCGATGAGCTGCGGGTCGAAGGCACCCACGGCGAGGGGGAACATAGAGACGCGCACGGTGATCTCGGTCGAGATGCTGTTGCCGGCGGGGTCTACATAAGTGGCTGTGATGACAGCCTCGCCTTCCTCGGAGGTGATTATCTTGCCGCCATCGACCGTAGCCACAGCGGGATTGCTTGATGTGTAGGTGCATCCGGTGGTGACGGTGCTCTGCAGACCGCTCTGCATGGTGCATGTGATGCTAAACTCGGCCTCATTGCCGGGCATGAGAGTGAAGTCGGTCTGTGAGAGCGTGAGCGATGCAGCTGTGGCATCCTCCACAGTGAAACTTCTGAGCGTGCCGGGGGCATAGAACATCTCCTCGCTGAATTCGGGTTCGGTGCTAAACCAGTCGATGTCGACATATCCTCCGAGAGCCATAGTGGCATAGTTGAAGAGGAAGAAACGCTGACCGACGAAGTAACGGAGGGTGTAGCGCATGTCCATACCGTTGCCGAAGGGCTTCCAGGTCTGGTTGTCGTAGCTGTAGAGATAGTCCACCTTGTTGGTGGTGAAGTTGACCTTGGCGCGGAGGTAGATGGTGTCGCTCTCAAGGGCGTCGCCCAGCTGCTCTGCGGGTTGAATCTCGGTGCCGTTGCTCTCGTAGTTGCTGTGGTAGTACACGAGGCGGCGCACACCCTCACGCATCGTCACGCCGATGTATGAATAGGGATCCTGGAAGACGCTGAGTCCGGCCACGTCGCCCTCCTTCATCTCAGCGACGATCATCTTGACCGTACCCATGGAGTGGGTGCGCTTGGTGGTCAACGAGCCCTCTGCATTGTAGCCCAGTATGCGCTGTGTGAGCGAGTTGCGTGCACGGTTGAGTTCGGTGGCTACGTTGGCTGTGTGGAGTCGCAGATAGCCGGGACGCTCGATGAGCGACCATGCGGTGTTGACGGGATTGTGGTTCCATCCCCACTGTTTGCCGAGAGTGAGTTCGGTGAAGGTATCGTTGGTGGGCAGATAAGTGCGAGGGTAGCTCTGCCCGACGTTGGGCTTTTGGTACGCCTTGGCATTCTTGCTGACGTCGATGCCGTTCTTGCCTATGACTGGCCATCCGTCAACCCACTCTACGGGTTCGAGATAAGGTACACGCCCGATGGCACCTGCATCCTTGAACATGATGGTCCACCACTCTCCGGTCTGAGTCTGCACCAATCCACCCTGGTGAATCTTCTGTCCGGCAAAGATGCGTCCGTTGGGGTTTTGGTCGGTGACGGCCGTCTTGCACTCCTCATATTCCCCCATGGGAGTACGGCTGCGGAAGATGGTCTGGCTCTGCTCCGTGCCTCCATAGGTGGCATAGATGTAGTAGTAGTCGCCGATGTGATACATGTGGCATCCCTCGAGTCCGTTGCCGAGGCTCAGCACGCGCTTGTCGCTGACCTTGCGGAGGGTCCTGGGGTCGAGCTTGCACACATAGATGTCGCCGATGCCGCAAGCCACATAGACATTGCCGTCGCCGTTGGGACCATCGTCGAAGAGCCAGCCCGCGTCGTAGTAGTGGTCGGGCCAGTACTCCATCTTCCAGGTGCCCTCGGGGTCGGTGGCGGTGAGCATGATGTTCTTGGTTTCGTCGACGCCGTTGCGTCCGTAGCAGATGAAGTAGATGTAGAACTTGCCGTCGTGGTAGTTGAGGCTTGCGGCCCACTGTCCCTGACTGTAGTGGTCCTTGCCGTTGAGCAGATTGTAGGCATCGTTGTCGGCAATCTGAAGCAAGGGGTTGGCGCAGTACTCCCAGTTGACGAGGTCTTTGGACTTCATCATGGTGCATCCGGGGAAGATATACATGGTGGTGGATACGAAGTAGTATGTGTCGCCCACGCGGATGACGTCGCAGTCGGGGAAGTCGCCGTTCATGATGGGGTTGACATACTTGTTGTTGCCCAGGTCGGCAGTCCATGCACGTGTGAAGCTTGGTGTGGCATAGTCCTGCTTGGCATACTCGGCGTACCAGTCGAAGCATGCCTTGCCGCAGGCCTCCTCCAAGCCGCCGAATGCAGGCACAGACTCACCCGTCTCCAGCAGGTGGTCGATGTCGAGGAAGCAATGGGTGCCCGAGAGTGTCATCGAAATATTGCCAAAGTGGTCGAGCACTGCCTTGTAGGCCGATCCCCACTTTGATGTGGATCCCGTGGCCCATGTGCCGTAGTTGCTCTCCACCCACTCGCCATGCTCGTTGTAGTGGCCCGATCCGGGTTTGTAGGGGCTCCAGTCCACCTCGGTGATGATGATGGGATTGGTGTCTACCACGGGCACCGACTCATGGAATTTCTTGATGCTGTTTTGAGGGTCATAATTCGAGTCGCTGGTGTCATACCATCCCACGTAGTCGTGCACGGCATAACCGATATTGGCACCCTCGATGGGATACTGGGCATAGTCACGGTAGTTGCTCTGCCATCCTGTGCCGGGTGCATAGATGATGCCTGTGTATCCATTGGCACGTATCTTGTCGACGATGGGCTGGAAGAAGTCGTGTAGTGCCTTGGGATCGCTTTGTCCCTGCGCATTGCGGAGAGTGACGGGCTCGTTGGCGAGCTCGATACTGATTTGTCCGGAGTATTTGAGGATGGAGTCGTTCTTGGAGAAGATGTCCCACACGTCCATGAGGTACTGGTTGTAATAGTCGCCGACCTCGACATATCCGGGTACGACTCCTGGGGGACGCACCACGACGTAGAGTCCGTGTGAGAGAGCCTTTTGTGCTATTTTCCAGTATACGCTTTTAAGATAGGTATTATACTTTGTCTTGTCGAAGTATCCAACATTGGCTTCTCCTCCCACCTCGTTGCCGTGAGGGTCATACACCTTGTCGCCGCTCTTCGTAAAACCCTGTGCCAGCGTATTGCCCCCCGTCCAGCAGGGATCCATGTGGAGGCGGAACACGTTGCAGTAAGCCCCGTCCTCGTGGTTGGTCAGACCGGCAAAGAGTTTGTCGAAATAGTTGATGCAGTCATTGATGTGGTTGTACTGGTCGTTCCATCCACACCAGCGGTAGTCATTGAAGTAAGGACTTGGTGTATCCATTACTCCATGGAGCACCACGGTGTTGCCGTGTATGTCCTTCAGCTGGTTGCCCTCCACATGCAGAGGAGCCAGTCTGCCATACGACACCTGTGCTGCCGCCATCAGTGGCATGAGCACGAGCAAGAGCACTGTTAAGAGTTTCTTCATGGTTGTACGTTTGATTAGTTGCAATGTTTTGAGTGCAAAATTACAATAAATCCACAATACGGCACAAGAAATCATGTTACAATGGCTATCACATTTGTAACATGATGGCCCAGAAGGGTGTCTGAGGGCGCGTGGGGATGGTTTAGGAGAAAGGTTTTGTAACAACGGAACGAACGGAAAGCCCCCTCTAACTCCCCCAAGGGGGAGAATATCTGATGTGCGGCTACGAATAAATAGCGAACACATGGAACGCCCTCAGAGACATTCGCCTGAAGGGCGATATTTCTGTAACCCCAGGTGCCGAACGAAGTGGCAC
>CALZKW010000090.1 GCA_945788095.1 uncultured Prevotellaceae bacterium
TAATATTTTTCCGTTCGTTCCGTTGTTAAACCATCCCCGCATCTCCCCGATAAACACCAATTTTCTGCTTGTTCATTATGACCCTAAAATTTGGCAGTTTGGTAAGTTGTGGGCGTCTTGTTTTGCTACTTCGCAAATAATGAGTATCTTTGCGCAAAAATTTCGACCGGTTTGAAACGATTTATACTCTACATATTACTCATTATCACCGCTACGGTAGCCTACGCAAGGCAGTATACCGTGGTAATCGACCCCGGACACGGAGGCAAGGACCCTGGTGCAGTGGGCAAGATCAGCAAGGAGAAAGACCACAACCTGGCCGTTGCCCTGATGGTCGGCAAGATGATACAAGACAGTTTCCCCACCGTGCGCGTCATCTACACCCGCAAGACTGACGTCTTTGTGGAGCTCGATGAGCGCGCCAATATCGCCAATCGCGCGAAGGCAAACCTCTTTATGAGTATCCACACCAACTCGGTAGCCAACACCGCCGCCAAGGGCACCGAGACCTTCTCGCTCGGACTCCATCGCTCGGCCGAGAACCTCGAGGTGGCCATGCGCGAGAACTCGGTAATCTCTATGGAGAGCGATGCCGACGAGAAATACGAAGGCTTCGACCCCAAATGCAGCGAGAGCTACATCATGTTTGAGTTCATGCAGGATGCCAATCTCTACGAGAGCATCAAGCTGGCCAAGTGTCTGCAGCGTCGCTACAAGAGTCAGGGGCGTGAAGACCGTGGCGTCTTCCAGGGCGGATTTCTCGTGTTGCGCGAGACGTCCATGCCCAGCGTCCTCACAGAGATTGGCTTTATCAGCAACCCCGAGGAGGAAGCCTACCTCTGCACCGAGGAGGGCCGCCGACAGATCGCGCAGAGTATCTTCGAGGGATTCAAGCAATATCACAGCATCAAGAAGAATTAATATAGTATGAAGACATTTTTTACACGCGAAGTCAAGATAGGACTCACGGGCATCGTTGCCCTCATTGTACTCTACAGCGGTATCAAGTTCCTCAAGGGAGCCAGCATCTTTGACACCCGTGATGACTACTATATCACGTTCTCCAATGCCAAGGGGCTGAGCAAGAGCAGCACCGTATTTGCCGATGGTTTCGACGTAGGTGTCGTCAGCGACATACAGTACGACTTCAATAAGCCCGGCCAGGTGGTGGTAACCATCAGCGTCGATGGCGAGGTGCGCATACCCAAGGGCAGTTCGGCCGAACTCTCAGAGGGCATGCTCGGAGGATGTACGCTCAATCTCCTCCTCTCCAACAACATGCGTGAGCGCTACGAGCCTGGTGACACCATCAAGGGCAACGACGCCAGCGGACTGATGGACATGGCTGCCAATGTCATGCCCGATGTGCAGCAGGTGCTGCAGCGCGTGGATACCCTCGTGGCTACGCTCAATATGCTGGCCAGCAACGAGAATCTCCCCATCATGCTCGAGAACGCACGTCTCATCACCGAGAATCTCAACCGCAGCAGCGAGAACCTCAATCATCTGCTCTCGCAGGACGTGCCTGTATTGACCGAAAACCTCAACACCACCCTCAAGGCGGCTCATGCCACCCTGAATACAGCCAATGGCACCATCGCTGAGGTGGGCGATCATGTCAATACCCTCACCACCAACCTCGACGGACAGGTGAGAACCCTTACCACCACCCTCAACAACAAGGTGGAGGAGATAGAGATTAAGCCCCTCGTGGCCAATCTCAACAATACGGTGAGCAGCCTCAACGGCCTCTCCACCGACCTGCAGGGCGTCGTGGGCAAGATGAGCAGCAAGGATAACACCCTGGGCCTCCTCCTCAACGACACCGCTATTTATGGTGGCCTCAATGCCACACTCGGAAATGCAAACAATCTTTTAATTGACCTCAAGAAACATCCCAAGCGCTACGTTCACTTCTCGCTCTTCGGCAAGAAGGACAAGTAACGCACAGGTTGTCCCTAAGATTATCCAAAACACACTGCAGATAAGGCATCCCGGAGCATACTCTGGGGTGCCTCTATTTATGTATGGCTAATAGGGAAGTTATGGGGGCAAAGGATAAATTATGGTTTATGGGGGAGATTGGGTAACAACGGAACAAACAGAAATAATTATTCCGTTCGTTCTGTTGTTCCCCATCTCCCCATAAAAAAAACCGTACCCCTTGGGCGGGGTACGGATTGGAGAGTGGTTATTGCATTACGACCTTCTTGCCGTTCTTGATGTAGATGCCGGGAGCAGTGGGAGTGCTGATGCGGCGTCCGTGCAGGTCGTAGATGAGGTCTGAGGCGGGAGCCTCGATGACGTCGGTGATGCCTGTGGTTACTGTCGACTTGATGGGGTAGAAGGGATTCTCCTCGGTGAACTTATAGAGTCCGCCGCTGGCCCAGTTGAGCGAGAAGCGTACGAAACGCATGGTGTAGCCGCCAAAGAGGCCGTTCTCCTCATAGTATACACCGAGTGTACCATCGGGGAGCACCACTGCAGCGCTGTATGCCGAACCGCGTGGGCAGATGGTCTTGGGAGCCTTGAAGGTGGCACCCTCGTTGAAAGAGAGGGCGATGCTCACCTTCTCGCGGCTGCCGCTGTTGGGCAGGGTCTGCAGGGCGATGTTCCAGGGATTGCCCTCGAACTTAGAGCACCATACCATGTACTCGCCGTCGCAGGCATTGCCCGAGATACCGCTTGTGAAGCGAGTCTCGGCAGGTTTGTGCCAGGTGGCACCGTCGTCGCTGGTGTAGTTGTAGTAGTTGTAGCCGCTGGCACGTACGCTGATGGCGAGGTCGCCGTTGTTGCGCTCCAGGGTCTTGGGCTCGTCGGCATTGGTGGTGCCCGAGGTGCCGCTCACGTACCAGCTCTGGCCGCCGTCCTTGCTCATGAAGAAGTGGAAGTTGCGCACATCATTCTTGTCACGGTTGACGAAGCTTGACACGAGGGTTCCGTCGCGCTTCTGCAGAGCAGCTCCCGAACCAGAGAATCCGCCCTTCCTGGTCTGTGTGACGGGATCAGAGCAACCAGCGCCGTAGAGGTCGTTGGTGTGGTCCACGGGAGCCTCCCAGGTGAGACCGCCGTCGTGGCTAGTGATGGTCTTCCAGCGCAGGGGCTGGTTGGCGGTGCTGGCCCAGAAGCCCACGCCATAGGTGCCGGCACTGGTCATGATACCAATGATGTCGCCATTGTCGCGATTGGTCACGATAGATGCATCGCCATGACCATAGTCACCGCCTGTGGTGGCTGTACCTGCTACGGTCACGGGGTCGCTCCATGTGCGGCCGTTGTCCTCAGAATACTGAGTCACGAGGTAGCAATGTGCGGGGAGGTCGGTGTTGTGACCCTTGCGGTCGTCGGTGAGGGTGACGAGGCGCTTGCCATCGCGTGTCACAGTGATGGCGGGGATGCGGTAGTAGAGTGAGCCCTTGTCCATGGGCATGAGCACAGCACCCTCAGAGAGGAAGATGGTGACAGCATGCTGGGGATTGCCGTTGCTCTCGGTGCGCTCCTGGCCGTCGATGGTATAGCCGGTGATGGTGGCATCCACGGTGTGGCCCTCCACGGCATTCTCAGCGATGTCGTAGGCTATCCAGAGGTAGTGCTTGCCGGGGGCGAGATTCTTGGTGCCGGTGATGGTGAAGGTGCCGTCCTCGGCTATCTCCACGGGTTCGCCATAGAGTGTGCCGTTGGGCTCGCGCCAGGTCATCTTGGCATCGGCATCGACGAAGAGTTCCTGTGCATTGCTGGCGAAGTAGGCCTTCACGCAGCTGATGTCGTCCTTGCTGGTACCTACAAACTTACCCTTGACAGCCTGGAGCTGGCAAGCGCCCTCGAGACCACCCACGAGGATAGACGAGCGGATGATGGCCTGGTCCTTGTTGCCGATACCGGTGGTCACCTTGCCCTGCTCCACGTTGGTGTTGAGGATGGTGGCCTCGGGATGCTCAGCGTTGACCTCCTCGAAGGTCCAGAGCGAGGCGTTGCCGGCTGATGCGTTCCAGCGCACGATGCAACTGCCTGACTGCTGGCAATGGAGCTCCACGGCGTCGTCCTTGATGATGAAGGCACCGTAGGCCTCGCTGATGGTGTATATATAATTAGGTGTAGACTGCACGCCAAACTTGGTGCCGTCGCCCGTGCCGCTGCCAGCCTTGGCGAAGTACTCGCCACGGTAGTTCTTGATGGCTATCTTGCCATCCTGCTCCCAGAAGCTCCATACGCGGTCGGCGAGGTAGCCCTTGGTGTCGAAGCGGAGTATCTGCTGGTCTGAGTCGTAGTATACGGCCTTGCCCTTGCAGTAGTCATTCTCGGCAGCGCTCACGATGTAGTACCAGTGCTCGTTGCCCTCGGTGCTAATCTCGGGCAGTTCGGGGCGGTCCTCCTTGATCTTGACGGTGAAGTCGGTGAGCAGGATGCCCTTGCCATTCGAACCGCTCAAGGTGAAGGATACGTTCATCAGCTTGGCATTGCTGGCGCTGATGGTCTGTGCGTCCTGGTTGGTGGTATACACCATGCCATCGTCCATGGTGAGGGTGAGGCCTGTGGTGTGGGCATTGTTGGCAAAGGTGAAGTTGTACTCCTCGATGACGTAGCCTGTGGGGGGTGTGATGGTATAAACCGCCGAGGTGGCCGTACCGGTCATCATCTGCACGTTGTTGCCCGACCAGTTCATGTTGTTGGGACCGCAGCCGAAGGTGAGTTGAGGCTGTGCTGTGCTGCGCCACTGGCTGTTCCAGTTCTGATTGGCATTGTTGCCATTATAGAGGTTTCCATTGAGCTTGTCGATGGTATAGGTGTATGTGGTGGGCAGTTCGACGGGATCGGGAGCCTCCGACACTTGGAGCTGACATCCTGTGTCGGTCTTGTCGTTGCCCTTGTTGTTGCCGTTGCTCCAGTTGTAGAGCGCAAAGTTCTGTGCGCTGCCGGTCTGGTTGAGCTGTACGTCGCCGCTGGCTATGATGATGTAGCCGTCGGTGTTGCTATAGTCGAGTGTCCATCCCTGTGAGGGCTGTGCGCTGACGGTCTGTATCTGAGCGTTGTAGGCGCAGGTGGGACTGAGGTAGCTCTCATAGCGGCGGTTGATGATGTCGTAGCTATTGTCGCTGCGCTTCACAAACTTCCACATCGAGGCAGCCTGGGTCAGAACGTTCTGCTCGCCCACCACGCCGGCGGCCTGACCCTTGGCGGTCAGCATGCGGTCGGCTGAGCGGAGCGAGGTGATCTGATACCAGTATTCGGTCTCGCCCTGGCTGGCCTTGGGCATAGTCATGGCTTTGAGGGCATCGGCGTTGGCCTGGGTGGCAGCCGTGTAGCGAGCGTCGGCCTCTGCGTCGGTGATGACGGTCAGTCCATTGTCGGGGAAGTCGGCATCGAGGGCCTCCTTCATGAGCTGAGCCACCTTGACGTAGCCCTTGCCGCCGAGATAGTTGTCGGGGTAGAAGTAGCGACTGTTGGTGGTGCCGCCGCTCTGCAGGGCTGTGTAGAGGTCGATGTAGCGTATCTGGCTATCGTTGGCCAGAGTCTTGATATAGTCGTTGAGCACGCTGATGCGGTCCGTGTTGTTGGATGCATTGGTGGTGGGGCAGAGGCCCATGAGATAGATCTTCGATGTGGGAGCCTTCTCCACGAGCTTGTCCACCAGGGCCTTGTAGTTGGTCTTGATGGTGGCCAGGTCGGTGGTGCCGTTGATATCAGCCGTGCCGGTGTAGAGATAGATGGCCTTGGCGTCGGCCTTATCCACGCCCGTGTTGGCATAGGTGGCGTCTACCATCTTGCTGGTCACGTCGATGCTGCCGCCGTAGCCCCATCCCGTGCCTCGGTTCTTCACGTTGGGCGAACCGAGGAGCTCTTGCCACTCGCCACACTTCACCATCTCGTCGCCAAATACGAGGATGTCGTCGGCTGCGATGGGCAACATGCTGGCATAGGTGGCGCGCATACCGTTGGCACCGCCCAGACCGCCGTTGTTCTGCTTGGTGGCTGTGGTCGAGGGGTATACCGACTCCACGGTGTAGTCCTCGCCCTCGGCCAGGAGGCTGCAGATGGCGTCGGTCCACACCTTGTAAGAGGCCGCGGTGAGATGCAGTTTGTCGTAGCTCCACTGTCCGCCGCTTGCCACGTTGGTTAGCTTGTCGTAGAGGTCCACGTAGGCCAGGTAGGGGTTGGCCTGGTCGTCCACATACTGCTTCACCATCTCGTTGGTCTTGAGCCAGCGCTCTGCGGGACGGTTTGAGGTATTGTTGTTGAGGATGCTGTAGAGGTATATCTTGGTGTCGGGGTAGCGCTGGTGTATGCGCTCCACGATGGTCTTGACCTGCGAGAGTATCTGCTCGGGCAGATAGTTGAGACCTCCGCTGGTGGCGAGGTCGTTGGTGCCGATCATCATGAACACCTTCTTGGGCTTGTTTGTGAGATACGACTCGAGGTTCTGACACTGTTCGGTGGAGTATGTGCCCGAGTTGCCACGGTTGACGATGGGCAGGTATTCGCCTGTCGATGTGCGGAATGTCTCTGGCCAGCAATGCATGTCGGTGATGCTGTTGCCGATGAATAGGATACTGCCCTCCTTTGGTGCGAGCACCTTGAAGGAGTCGTAGCGGTGGTTGCGGAATGGTCCGTCAGCCCAGCTCATGAGCGTGGTCACGAGCATCGTGAGTATGAGTAGATTTTTTTTCATAGTAGTTGTGATTAATGTATTTCGGTTCCAAAAATACACGAATATTACCACTCTTACAAATATTGTAACGTTTTATTCCGCAAATAACGCCTCAGAGGCAAGAATGTACCGTTGGGCGTTGGTTTGCTCGTGCGGGTTATCCGATACTATTGTTGTACAAATTATGGTTTAGCGGGGAGAACGCCCCTTCGGGGGAAGTAAAAAAGGTTCATCCAACATTTCGAGTGATAGAATACGATATATTACTGTCCGGGGAAATCAAGACCCTGTAAGAGTCGCTATAGATTAGCGTAGGGTGTCAACCCTACGTATGGCATTGCCCCCCCCCTATCCTTTGGCCCTGTAAGGGCCTCCTAACTAATGCGTTATGAAAATATTTAAGTTAGGTCGCTCCTACAGAGCGAAAGGAAAAGGTGCCCCCAATACGTAGGGGCAAGCCCCTACGCTATATTAGGAGCCTCCTTTAGGGGCATTGGTTATAAGATACATATTACCAGCGAGTTATATGTTAACCTATAATTTTCCCCAGACACCAATATTTTATTTATTGATATTTCCTACCCTGTAACTCCCCCACAATAAAAGCAGCCATACACGGGGGCGTGTATGGCTGCTGTATGAGGTATGTAGTGGGCGGACTACTTGCGGTCGTAGTTGGTCTTGCCGAGGGGGAAGTTGATGCCCACTGAGATGTCGGCGTTGCTCTTGAGGGGAATCCACTGCTTGCTGACCTTGCTCAGGAGGTGGTCGCCGCTGAGGAAGAGGTTGAAGCCACGGGGATGGACATTGACTACCCAACCGAAGCTGGTGCCGAATGAACCCATGCCCATGTTGACGCCCATCTCAAACATCTTGGCGGGGTGGTAGTTGGCCGAGATGCGTGCTTCGCTCCATGTGAAGTTGCCCTGGAAGCGTGTGGTGCTGAGGGCGCCAAAGGCCAGCTTCTTGTACATGGGCAGGGTGTACTCCACGCCGATGTTGAGGGTGGCACCGGGTGTGGTGGTCTTGCTGCCGTTGGGCTGTGCCTGGAGGGCATAGAGGTCGGCGGCGCGGTCGAGCAAGTCGTCGGTCTGGTCGTCGAGGGCTGTGCCGGTGCCGTCGCTCACCTTGATATTGTTGAATCCGTCGAACTTCAGCTGTTCGCCCTTGTTCTTGGCCATGGCCACGTCGCTCCAGCGGATGAAGCCGAGGTCATTGATGCCGGCGCTGACCTTGAGGCCGGGCACGCCGAGGTCGCTCAGGTCAAGCTCGGCACCCAGGTCGATGCCCAGACCGAATCCGCCGATGCCGGGCTTGTCGACGTCTATGTTGTTGAAGTCGATGCACTCATAGGTGGTGGCTCCGGGGTGGTTGGCCTTGTAGGCGTCGCTATATTCCTCGGTCTTGGGGGCGCCCCACGTGAAGTTCTTCACGCCCACCTCGGCATCTGCATCGGCCGTTATGGTCCACTGGTTGGGGCTCGAGAGGTCGAGGTCGAGGTTGTTGAGGTTGACCTTGGCATAGCCCAGACCGATGAGGGCCTTGAGCTTACCACCGATGCGGAGGAACTTGGTGATGTCGCGGCTGTAGCCCCATCCTGCCTCTGCCCACGACTGTGCGTGGATGGACATGTCGGAGATGTTGTAGTCCTTGTTCTGCAGATTCTTGGTCACCTCGAAGAATTCGTAGGGGATGTTGGCACCCACGTCGGTACGCACACCGAGGGTGAAGGTCTGGAATGACCTCTTGTTGTGGAATCCGAAGCTCAGGAGGTCCACGCGTGAGTTCATCATGAGCTTGTTGTTGGCCTTAAACTTGCTCAGGGCCTCGTCGGCCGAGATGCTGGGGTGGAGGAAGGTGACAAGGCCGCTGCCGTTGGGGTTGGGATAGAAGACATCCTCGAGGTGGAGGTTGCCGCGCAGGGCCATGTTGATATTGCCCACTCCGATCCCGAAGTATGACTTCTGGTCGTAGTCCTTGGCTGCATTGAGTTGGTGGCCATAGGCATAGCCGTCCATGAAGTATGCGCTGTAGGGATTCTGAGCCAATGCGCTGCCGCTCATCATGAGAGCTATGGCAGCAAGTGTATGTTTGATCTTCATTGCTGTTTGCTTTTGTGGATTAAGGGTCTTATGTGACTAAGGGGCCTGGCGTGGGGACCATTCGTGGCCCCCCTGCAGGCTTCCGGTGGGCTTAGTTGGCGTCGTAGCTGAACACGCCCTTGAGCTGCACCTTGATGTCCTTGATGGTGATCTTGGTCTGGTCCTGGAGGGGTTGACCGGGCGTGGCGTTCTTCATTGTGGCGCGATAGCGTATGCCGTCGAGCTGGTTGGCGCCCGAGAATATCTCCTTGAGCTCATGGCCCTGCTTGGCCTTGATAGTTATGCTGATGGGGGCATCCACAGCGTTGGCATCTACCGAGATAAGGTTGTCCTCCACGATGGTGATCTTCTCGCCGTTGGTGTTGAGCAGATCCATCTCGAGCACGAAGGCCGAGGGCATGCTGCTGGTCACCTTGCCGGTGAGGATAATCTTGTCAGCATTGAGTTTCTCGAGGTCGTCACCCAGATCCCAGTCGCGCTCCACACCGCTGTAGACGAGCTTGAAGTCCTCGCCAAACACGAGGGGTGCATACACGTCGTATTTGATGTTGAGAGGATATTCCTGTGTGATGTCGAGGTCGGTGGCGTCGAGAGTCACGGTGGCTACCTCTACGTCGATGGCATTGGGGATGCGCTTGATGAGGTTGGGCAGGCCGTCCACCTGCTGATACTGGGCTGCTGAGAGCTCTGCGGGGAGGTAGTTGGTCTCCTCTTTGCCAGCGAGGTAGTAGAGATTGGTCTTGTTGCCCTGGATGACGAGGTTGCCGGTGGAGCGTGGTGTGTAGCCATCGGTCTCGCTCTTGAGGGTGAGCTTGGTGGTGATGTCGGCAGGCAGTGTGTTCTGGATGGTGAGGAAGACCATGGGATTCTCGAGGTCGAGCACACAGTCCTCGTTGTCGAGGAAGGCGGGCAGGTCGGTGAGTGCCAGGGGCTTGATGCCTGTCACCTCGTGCTTCATCTTGCCGGTCACGTGGGTGAGGTGGATGTCGCGGTCGATGGTGGTCTTGCCGATGAATGTCACCGATGCGGGAATCACGCTGGGCACGGTGGAGAGGTCGAGGTTTGCCAGGTCGGCGAGCTGCTCTGTGGTGAGGGTCTGGCTGTTGATAATGGCGTTGATGCCAGCCTCGTCCATTTCATCGGTCTGCACGCGGAAGGTGCCCTTGAACTCGAGGTCACCGGTGAGCGATGCGGTGTGGTTGTCACCGTCGAAGAGGAAGTTGGAGCCCGTCTTGGCCTCGTCAAACACGAGTTCGATGGTCAGGCCTGAGGTGGAGCGTGCTATGTCGTTGTTGCCGGTCAGCTTGATGAGTCCGGGCTGGATGTCCACAGCATCTACGCCATCGAGCTTACAGCTCTTGACGTGGAGGTCGGCGGGCAACTTGAGCTGGAAGTTATCGATGTGGATGGTGGGTATGTGTGCAGGGAAACCGCTGGTGGTGAGCACGAAGGTGGCCTTGGTGTCGTCAAACTTCACCTTCTCGAGGCTCACCACGTCGGCCGAGATACCTGTGGCCACGGCGCCGGTGATGGCCTGCTTGGCCTGTCCGTCCTGGATGTCGTAGCAGTAAGCCTTGTCGGCGATGGTCACGGCGGGGTATGAGCCATACTGCAGGCTGATCTTGCGATGGCTGGGTGCGGGGGTGATGACACTGCGGATGTTGATCGTGGTGTTGATGTCGGCCATCACGGGCTTGGCAATGTTGATGGCATTAATCTTGACGGGTGGCACGTTGGCGGTGCCGCTCTGTGTCACCACGTAGTAGTCGTTGCCGGGGTTGGCGGGGTCGCTGACGAGCTTCACCACACCCTCTTCCTTAAGATTCAGAATGTTTTTGAGCAGGATGTCGCCAGTGCTGCTGGTTGGCAACGTCAGATCGGTGTTTACACCAAGGGTCCAGTCGACATCGCTCATGTCGTAGTTGTCGTCCACGCATGAGGTGATGGCCAGTGAGAGTCCCATTGCTCCAATCACGAAAACTTTCTTGTTCATAGTATGCTTGTTCTAAATTATTAATCGTGTTAACTTATCCTCGCATAGGCAAAGTTATGCAAATAAATTGAAAGCAATCTGTTTTGTGGAATTTTTTTTACTCTTTGGCGGAAATTTTCTCCTCCGCTGTCTGATTTGCTCCTAATAACGGGTCTGCGGGGGGGGGACTACAGGACGGAGAGCTACAGGGGGGAGAACGGGCGAGGCGATTAATCGCCTCGCACAATGCCGGTTCCCCGTGGCGTGGCACCGCTGTGGTGTGGCCTCTGTATGGCTAAGCCATATATGCTACCCTGACAGACTATGTATGCTGCTGCAACAGACTGTGTTGTCTGCTGCGATGGACTATATATTATTAATTTAAGTTTCGGGAGTTCCTAACTCACCATTTTGTATTTGTATAATTCGCATATATGAGCAAGCTCGTCAGATTCGTTAACCACAGCCTCAAGGACTTCTTTGTCAGTAATGCTGAAGATTCTTGTGATAGCAGCAACCAGTTTCAGGATAGCTCCCCATATTCGCATGCAAAAGGAAAATCGATGTGAGTTGCGGGTTGCAGGTTGCGCCCCTTCGAGGGGGAAGTTTGAGTTCACTAAGCGCAACTCGCAACCCGCAACTCACATTGAAATTCGGTTTGATAAACTCGGTATCCTGTTCGCGTAAGCAGGCTTTAGCCTTAGGTAAAGGCTTTCACACTTTGCTTCATACAGATGGCCGATGGCCAGCTTGCGCAGAGGGGCTGACGAGATAGTCAAGTAGAAACAATATGTATAACAATAAATATAAATTTTAGGTTCTTCCGCTTTTCTCGTTGGTCGGATAGGTGCTATTCAGTCTTGAC